>CALGLM010000426.1 GCA_937930275.1 uncultured Ignavibacteria bacterium | reverse complement strand
AAACCGGATTTGTATTAAATGTAGAGCCGGGTCTATATTTTATTCCGCAGTTAATTAAAACGTGGAAAGAACAAAACAAATTTGTTGATTTTATTAACTACGATGAAGCCGAAAAGCATTTCGATTTGGGGGCGTTCGTATAGAAGATAACATTCTTGTTACCGATACCGGAGCTAAAGTCTTAGGGAAACCGATTCCGAAAACTGTTGACGAAATTGAAAATATTATGCAAAATAACTGATTAATATAAAATTACGAGAAATAAAATGTTGAAAGGAGATTATCTTAAGCTTTTTGAATCATTAGAGAAATTCATACCTTCCGAAAGATTGATTTATGATGAATTGCGGCAGTTGGCATATGGCACCGATGCAGGATTTTATAGACTTATTCCAAATTTAGTTGTTAAAGTTGAAAACGAAGAAGAAGCCCAAAAGGTAATTATTGAATGTAATAGACTAAAATTACCCATTACCTTTAGAGCAGCGGGTACTTCCCTATCCGGTCAGGCTATATCGGATTCTGTTTTATTGATTTTGGGAGGAGAATGGAATAAATATCAAATTTTAGAAAACGGCGAAAAAATGAAGCTACAACCAGGGGTTGTAGGCGGTTTTGCAAATTTATATTTAGCCCCTTTTAACAAAAAATTAGGACCCGACCCTGCTTCTATTAATTCCGCAAAAATTGGAGGGATTGCAGCAAATAATGCAAGCGGTATGACAAGCGGAACAGCAAAAAATATTTATAATACTTTACTCGGTATGAAAATTGTTTTTTCTGACGGCACTATTTTAGATACTAATGATGATGTAAGTAAAGATAATTTTTATAGAAAAAGAAAAGACTTAGTTGATAAAATTTCCGAATTATCTAAAAAGGTAAAAGAAAATAAACCAATTGCCGATAGAATTAAACAAAAGTATAATATGAAAAATACTTGCGGATACGGTGTAAATTCATTAGTCGATTTTGATGATCCATACGATATAATTGCTCATTTAATGATAGGCAGCGAAGGTACTTTAGGGTTTATTAGTGAACTAACTTTAAAAACAGTTCCCGAATTACCAAATAAAGGGACTGCATTAATATTTTTTGAAGATACAAAAACAGCTTGTATGGCAATTCCAATTTTTAATAATTTACCTGTTGACGCTGCCGAAATTATGGATAGAGCAGCTTTAAAGGCAGCAGAAAATAAACCCGGGATGCCGAGCTTCATTAAAGATTTAGGTAACAACGTAACTGCATTATTAATTGAAACATCGGCTCTTGATTACGAAACTTTAAACAAAAATATTAGCGATATAACCGCTGCAATTGATCATCTACCGAAAGTTCAACCCGTTAGTTTTACGACTAATAAATATGAATATAAAAAACTTTGGGATATTAGAAAAGGACTTTTCCCTACTGTTTGTGCCGCAAGAAAAACGGGTACTACGGTTATTATAGAAGATGTTAATTTACCGACAGATAGACTTGCGGAAGCTGTTTTAGATTTACAAGCACTATTTTCAAAGCACGGTTATAACGATACTATTATTTGGGGACATGCAATTGCAGGGAATATTCATTTTGTATTTTCTCAAGATTTTAGTTCTGAAAGCGAAGTTTCAAGATATAAGTATTTCATGGAAGATATTACCAAACTGGTAATTGAAAAATATGACGGTTCATTAAAGGCTGAACACGGAACGGGTAGAAACATGGCTCCCTTTGTTGAGTACGAATGGGGTAACGAAATTTATGAGATAATGAAAGAAATTAAAAGAATATTCGATCCTGAATCTTTATTAAACCCGGGTGTAATTATAAATGATGATAAAAACATTTATATTAAAAACTTAAAACCGATGCCTATTGCAGATCCGATTGTTGATAAGTGTATTGAGTGCGGATTTTGCGAAGTTAACTGCCCGTCAAAAGAATTGACCTTATCTCCAAGACAGCGAATTGTTGCTTGGCGCGAAATTCATAGATTAAAAGAAACAGACGAAGATCATGAAAGATTAAATACATTTATTGAATCATTTGATTATTTCGGTGATCAGACTTGTGCAACAGACGGTTTATGCGCAACAAGCTGTCCGGTTGAAATAAATACAGGAAATTTAATAAAGCAGTTACGATTAGAATCTTCTTCCGGAACTGCAAATAACATTGCACAAAGTTTAGCAAATCACATGAATTTAGTTACCGGTACTGCAAAACATGGTCTTAATTTTGTTAATGTTGTGCATTCTTTATTAGGTACAAGTTTAATGGAAAGCATCAGCAATGGTTTATATAAATTAGGTAATCACAAAATTCCGTTATGGAATAAATATATGCCTAAAGGTGCAGACCAAATTATTAATATTCCCGTAAAAGAAGAAAACGAACTTAAGGTTGTTTATTTTCCAAGTTGTATAAGTAGAAGTATGGGACCTTCTAAATTTGATAATACCGAAGAATCTCAAACTACGGTAATGACAAGATTATTACAAAAAGCAGGTTACGAAATAATTTATCCCGAAAACTTAAATAATTTGTGTTGCGGTATGGCTTTTGCAAGTAAGGGATTTAAACAACAAGGTGATGAAAAAGCTGACGAATTGGTCACTGCATTAAATAATGCTTCAAAAAATGGTAAATATCCGGTTTTATATGATACAAGTCCATGCATGTATAGAACTAAAGAATATATTGCAATTCATAATAACGCTAAATTTAAAATATATGAACCGATTGAATTTATTTTTGACTACTTAAAGGAAAGATTAAAATTTAATAAACAGGAAAAAACGGTTACAATTCATACAACATGCAGCTCAAAAAAAATGGGATTAGAAGAAAAATTTAAAGCCTTAACTTCGTTATGTGTAACTGAAGTAATTGTTCCTGCAGAAGTTGGTTGTTGCGGATTTGCCGGTGACAGAGGTTTTACTTACCCCGAATTAAACACCTCTGCGTTAAAAAACCTAAAGCCATCTTTACCCGAGAATTGCCATGAAGGTTATAGTAATAGCCGAACTTGCGAAATAGGGCTTTCAGTTAATTCGGGAATAAGTTATAAATCTATAATATATTTAGTGGATGACGTTACGGAAAGTATTTAATTTTAATTAAAGTTAATTTAGTTACCCCAACTCATTAAATAATTATGGGTTGGGATTATTTTCTTGCTAAAGCTTAATTTACTTCATTTTACAAACATCATACAAATCGTATAAATAACAGTTAATTCCGTAGAAATGTATTAATAATATAAAATGCAAAACAAAATAGACAAAAACTTGCTTGCGAGTGTATTAATAATTTTCTAAGCCACTCCTACGGAGTTTTATTCCACTATTTTATATCTTTTTCAATTATTAATAATGCCCTATGGGGATTAAAAACGCATAAAATATTTACTGTTTAACACTAAACATTTAACATTATTGTAGCTCCGAAGTAACGACATTATTGTAACACTGTAAATGTCAAAATAATAAAGCCCCGTAGGCGGCGACATTGGTTTATTATTTAGGGGTGTATTAAAAGGGATATTTGAAGAATAAGTTGTGATATATTTGTATAAAAAACTCACCCTCGTTCCTTCTCATAGGAAGAGAGGGATGACGTCGATATTTACATAATCTATTGTGTTAAATACAGTTAACCGGCTATTAAAGGTTTGTTATTCCCCTCTCATATTCAGTATTCAGTCTAAGAGTAGAGCTTGTCCCGACTTGTCGGGAGGTTAGGGGTGAGTTCGTTTTTACATTAATCATTGTTTTGATACAGTTCCCTGGCAGGTTACTCTTATTTAGGGGTTATTCTTTTCCACTATCTAAAGATAGTGGTAATTTAAAATAAGGGGAATATTATATTGTTTATTATTACCCACGAATAAATTCATGGGTTGCGAATTCTTTTTATTTAGAACTCAACCTTTAACATTCAACATTATTTTAGTGGGTGGGGTGTTTTTTATTCAACATTTAACATTCAACATTTAACATTATTTCACTAAAACCATTT
>CALGLM010000425.1 GCA_937930275.1 uncultured Ignavibacteria bacterium | reverse complement strand
ATAATAAATTTTACTTAGATGTGTGGAAGGATAGCGACATTCAAGATATGGGAAATACAACTGATATTTACGATATATCATATGCACCTTTAAACGGTTATGTACAAATTAATGAAGGGGAAAACATTAAATATACTGAAGCAGTTGTTGGACATACTTATGTAATATGGACGTGGGATAATCATTTTGCAAAAGTACGTATTAAAAACATTACTAACGAGCGTATAGTATTTGACTGGGCTTATCAGACTGCCGAAGGTAATAGAGAATTAAAAAGAGCATTTGATGACTTTAGAAACAACATGCAAAATATAAAAGTTGAAAGAAATTAAAAATTATAAGATTATTTAAATTCTTTTACGTATTTTTTGATAAATAAGTTTATAAATAAATGAAAACAGTTTTTAGTATAATAATAGTTTGGTTTTTAATTATAACACCGTCTAAAGCTGATGAGCTGCAGACGGTGTTAAAGCAAATAGAAAAAGGGTTTACTCAGAACAATGTTCAATTATTTTCTGATTATTTCGGCGAAAATTGTTACTTAAGCTTAAATGACGGAACTACCGGTTATTACACTTCCAATCAAACTTACTACATCTTTGAAAAATACTTTTCACGTTATAAAATAATTGAATTTAAAATTAGCGATTATAGCAAAGGGAATGTACAGACTATGATTGAAGCAAGTATAAAGTATTCTGCCGGCGGAGTAATATATAACGGTCAAGTTTTAATTACTGTTAAAAATATTAAAAACAATTTAGTAATTACTCAAATATTTATTAGTTGAAATGGGGAAAGGATTTAAGTTCGGTAACATTTTTAATAGATATTTATTTGTTTTTGTAACATTACTTTTATTATTGGTCGGAGTATTAAATGTTTTAATCCCCCAAAATAATGAAGCAGAATTAAATAAGAAAAAAGTTAATGAGCTGATAGTCGATTATCTTAAAAACAAATTAAACGGGTTTAATTTAGCAAAGGAAACTTTTGAAAAAAAATATTTAAATGCTTTACTTAATAATAAAAATCCAATTATTAAACTCCCGAATGAAAAGATTTCAATTGAAGGGCTAAATAAACATGGTGAATTAGTTTATTGGCATAATATTAAAGAAAGTAAGTCTAAAATATTTTTACAAAAAAAATATACTAAGCAAAAATTTGCAAACATACAAAATCAGTCATATTATTACAAGATATCCGAATTTAATATAAACTCAGATATCTATACAATTATTTATTATATTAAAATTGATAAATTAGATAAAGATAATACTGCCAAAGATTTATCGGATTTTTTAAGTAAAGAATTAGGCAATTCGGTAAAAGCAAATTATGATGATTTTAACAGTAAGAATAGGATATATTTTGGTAAACAAATAAGTGTTATAGATGAGAAAAATTCGGAAAATTATTATCAAAGTACAAATAGTAATCCAATTAAAAATATATTCTATTTTATTTTATTTATTTGGTTTATAATTATTGCTGTTGTCGGCTACATAAATCTAAGGTCTATAAAAAATGATATATTATATATAACTTCGTCTCTAATCTTTACTATTATTTTTCGCTATATAATTTTTTATTTTGACTTATCGAATAGTTTTTACTTTAAGGATTATTCAAATCCTGCGAATTATTCATCATCAATTGCATACGGAATATTGAAATCTCCGATTGATCTTACAATTTCTTTAGCATTTTTATCACTTTTTGTTTATCACCTAATTTGCAGATATAAAAATTTTAAAATAAATAAACTATATAATAATGTTATTATTACATTAATTATTACTGTCGGATCTTCTTATATAGCATTTTTATTAGTTCGAATAATAAAATCTTTTTTTTATGACGGGAATCTTCGATTTTTCAAAATTGGAAACTTTGAGTACAACAGCGTTACATATTTAATGCTGTTTAATGCCCTAATAATTGGTGTTTTATATGTAGCTTTGCTTTTATTCTTTTATTCTTTAATCGTTAATAATATTAGTTTAAGGATGAAATTTAAGCTAATGTTTTTATCGACAATTGTATTAATTGTATTTATTATTACAGATATTTTAACAAAAACTCGGATAGGCGAAACTTACTTATTTTTAATAATTAATGTATTGGTTATTGTATTAGTAATAGTAAACAAGGGAATGGTTTTTAATACTAAAAGAGGAATAGTTATTTCCCTTTTCACCGGTGCTTTACTTATTAATTTTATTATGGGGGCAATGTACACCAGAACTGAAAATGATAAGTTAAAGCTGGCTTATTTTGAGTTAACCCGAATAGATGATAATATAATTAAATTTTTTATTAAAGAAAGTTTAATTAGAGCAGAAAATAATTTTGCAATCAATAATTTCTCGATAGAATCGGATTATAAATATGAAGCTTATAAACTATGGAACAATAGCAAAATAAAGGGTGAAAATTTAATAACTGAGTTTTATTTCTTAGATAGTACAAGGAATTTTTTAGGAGGTGTTAATTTTTCTTTTCCGTATGAACATAGTAAAAACTGGTTTAATGAAGGAGATATTAATGTTCAAAAAATAATTATAGATACAGTTAGCGGTAATAAATCAGTTATAATTAGCGGAATTACGCCCATTGCAAACGGTAAATATTATTTTGTTGTAAGCGTACTATACAATAAACACGGATTTAATTTTTCCGAAATTCCCACAGTGTTAAATACTAATATAAATAATAAAATCTACTTTGATGATTACAGAATGTTCTGGGTAAAAGATTACTCAATTACTTATCAAAAAGCTGATATTGATATTAGTAGAGATGAGATAATACAAATTTTAAATTCGGCAAAATATAATAACGGATTTTCACAAAAGTTAATTAATTCACAACGATTCTTGTTTTATGCGGATAAAGATTCATCTCCGGATAGATATCTTATTATTGGGTATAAAACTCGGGATTTTTCTTGGAACATTTATGACTTTGTTAAAATCTTTCTTGTTCATTTAACTTATATTATTTGCTTGAGTATAATTATATTTACTTTAAGTCTTTTTAAAAACGGACTCCCGTCTTTTAATTATCAAGCAAGGTTGTTAACAGCATTTTTAGTGGTAACAATAATACCATTAATAATTTTGGCATTTTACTTTGAAGATTCAATTAAGGATAAGTTAGAAAACTCTATTAGATTAAATTTAATGGCCCAGTCGGATAGAACGGCAAATTTTCTTGAAAGATACGGTAATAGCTCAAAAATAACGTTAAGAGATTTGATAATTAAAGCGAATACAGATTTGGATATTAATTTTACTTTATTTAGTGAAAACGAAGTAAAGTATAGCACTTATCTTGATTATTATTATTTAGGTGAATTATCGTTTTATTTGGATTATTCAACCTATAAAGATTTTGAAAAGAATAAAATTAGTGAAACATTTATAAAAACTTCACTAAACAAACAACCGGTTTACAGTTACTATAAAAAAATATTTTTACAGGGTAAATATTATATTTTAGAAGTAAATGATTCTGTTAATCGTTTTTATATGGTGTTTGACACTTCTGAAATTAATCTGTTTTTATATGGTATATATAGCTTTGCTATAATAATAATAGTATTAATGAGCATTTTATTGACAAAAAGAATATCTAAACCAATATTAAATTTAACTAAAGCAGCCGGTGAAGTAGCAAACGGAAATTTTGATATTAGCCTGGAGATAAAAGAAAAAGGAGATATAGGTAATTTATTACAGAGTTTTAATTTCATGGTAAAGGAATTAAAAAGAATAAAAGAAGAGTTAAGTATAAAAGAGAGAGAAGCCGCCTGGAAAGAAATGGCTAAACAAGTTGCTCATGAAATTAAAAATCCTTTAACACCTATGAAATTATCAATACAATTATTAATTCAGGCATTTAATGATAAATCTCCTAAATTTAATGATATATTTAATAAAGTTACGGTTACAGTTTCTAATCAAATTGAAACACTAAAAAGAATTGCGGATGAATTTTCTGTTGTTGCAAAATTACCGCCGTTGAATATAAGTACTTATAATTTAATTGAAATATTAAGTGACATTATTAAATTATATGCCGGTGAAAATATAAATATTTTCTTGAGTTCTTCAAATAACTCAATTATGTTAAAATTGGATTCAGAACAGTTTAAAAGAGTAATTATTAATTTAATTAAAAATAGTATAGAAGCCGATTCAAAAAATGTAAATTTTGAAGTAACCGAAACTAAAACTGAGGTTGTAATTACAATAGAAGATGACGGAATAGGAATTGACGAAACAAACAAAAATAAAATATTTGAAGATAAATTTACGACTAAAACAGAAGGAAGCGGAATTGGGCTTTCAATTGTTAAAAACACACTATCTGCATTTAATTCAAAAATTGAATTAGTTGAAAGCAAAAAGGGAAAAACTATATTTAAAATAAATTTTATAAGGTGAAGCTATGGGGTTTAATCTTACAAAACAACAAAAAAGTGCATTGAATATTGAAAGGCATATTAGTTTAACTGCCAATGCCGGTTCCGGTAAAACTTTTGTGTTAAAAAATAGGTTTGTTAATATTCTTCTGCAAGAAGGTGTTTCATTAAATAATATTGTTGCAATTACTTTTACCGAAAAAGCAGCAGCAAAGTTATATAAAGATATTGCCGAAGAAATAGATAGGAGAATTAAAGAAGAAGAAAACAACGAAAAAGTGTTTTTGCTACAAAGCTATAGGCGCGATCTTGTTTCTGCAAACATATCAACCATTCATTCTTTTTGCATTCAACTACTAAAAGAATTTTCGACAGAAGCTAAAATTGATGCTAATTTTGTTCCTATTGATGAGATAATGTCTAAAGAGTTAATACGCTTAAGTTACGAAGCAGCATTTAAATTAATAAGCAAGGACTCAGAAGAAATTGCAAAATCAATAAAGTATTTAGTGCGTTTAGTCGGTTCAAAAGAAAAACTATACTCAGTAGTTTTAAGTCTTATTGATAAACGTGCTAAAATTGAGGAATACTACCATAATTGGAATGAAAAAACCAATGATGAGTTATTATATTTAATAGAAAAAAATTCCGAAATAAAATTTAACTTGTTATACGGAAAATTATTAGTTGAAATTCTTGAAAAAATTAAACTGATAAATGAGGTTGCTGCCGGTCAATTAAAAGATACAATGATTATTGATCAAGTTGAAGAAATATTAAGCAGTTTTAGAACCAGCGATAATTTTAGACATAAGTTAGAAATATTAAAGAAAATTCAACAGTTAATATTTACCGGTCAAGATACAATAAAAAAACGTGAATATCTAAAAAAACGTGACGGTTATGAATCAATAATAGAGGATATTGAAAGTTTTGACTTATGGAAAAAAATTAAAGGTGAACTGGGTGACATAAATGATGAATTAAATTATATTGTTTTCACAAAACATCTATTGGCTTTTTTTGATGAAGTAATCAAAATATATGATAGAAAAAAAGAAACAAATAACTACTTAGATTTTGAAGACCTTTTACTTAAAACAACCGAAATTGTAAAAAACTTGGAAGTGGTCGAAATTCTTGCTGAGCGGTATAAATATATAATGATTGACGAATATCAGGATACTAACGATACACAATACAATATTTTTATGCCGATATTAAAACATCTTCAAGTTAATAATCTATTTGTTGTAGGTGATGAAAAACAAAGTATTTATTTTTTTAGAAATGCAGATTTAGAGATTTTTGATACAACTAAAAGATTAATAAAAGAAAAGGATAAAGACGGCAATTTAGAATTAACCCACAGTTTTAGGGTTTCTCCCAAAATTGCATTATTTACAAATAAGTTGTTTTCAAAAATTATGACCGAAAACAATACAATCTTTAATGAAGTTGAATACTCTTCCTTAATATGTGCACGTAATCCTTCGGAAAGTGGGTTTGGGAATATTAATTTTTTACTTTCGGAAAAAGAAGGTTCTGAGGCTGAGCTTGTTTCCAAAAAAATTATTGAAATGTTAATTAAAAAACAAATAAATAATTTTAATGATGTTGCAGTTTTATGTCGTGAAAAAGGGGATTTTGAAGAGCTGGAAAAGTCATTTACAAAATTCAAGATAAATTATTCGGTAATTGGGGGAATGGGTTTTTATCAAAATCAAATGAGTTCCGATTTATTTCATTTTCTAAACTTTATTAACAATACTAATAGCGATTTATCATTAGTTGCCTTACTTCGTTCACCGTTTATTAATTTATCGGATACCCAATTAACTTTAATTTCGTTAGAAGAAGGTAAAACTTTTTACGAAAAGTTAAAAAACTATGTTAAAATTGATAATTCGATAAGTAATTCAGTTTCTTTAATTGATAAATGCGTAAAATTATTTGAATTTAACGAACCCGACGATATTCTAAGATTATTCTTAACCGAATCCGGTTATTGGGGGGTAATAGCAAGTAGAAAATCATGGCAGCAAGAAATTGCAAATCTTGAAAAATTTATACAAATAGTGCTGCATGCATTTGAAAGGTCTTTCTTTTCATATTATGATTTTTTGAGGCAATTGGATGAATATATTGAGTCATTTGATAAAGAAAACCAAGCTCAAGTAAATAGTAGTTATCCGGCTGTTAAAATTATGACAATACACAAATCTAAAGGTTTGGAATTTGATACAGTTATATTATATAATACATCCGCAAAATTAAAATACTCAACTTTAAAAGCTAAGGATGTTAAATTTGATAAAGAATTTGGTTTTATTGCTAAAACTCCAAAGTTAAACGATTTTGGTGATGAATATATAACTCCTGTTTGGTCTTTGTTAGGTGAAAGGAGTATAATAAAAAAAGAAACGGCTGAACATAAAAGAGTATTTTATGTTGCTGTTACAAGAGCAATTAATAACCTCATTATTTCTTGCAAAATTGATAGTAAACTGAACTTTTCCAATTCTTTTTTTTCCTATATAATTAAAGGATTAAATCCAAATTTAAATGAAGATAGAATATCTGTGGAAGGGGAATTGGATTTTTTAATAGACGGAATTGAACAAACAAAAAAGCAATTAAATTTTGACATAAATATTACAAAGAGTATAGATATTGATATTGAAAACTATTTGGAAAATTCTGAAAAAAATATTATAACATCAGATAAAGAATTTTTATTGCAAGAAATATCTGATACTCCTAAATATGAACTTTTTACGGCATCAAAATATTTGGCATATAAGTTTTGTCCTATTTATTATAATTTAACATACGAGTATTCGTATCAAAAACTAATTAAATTATTAAACCAAAAATATGAATATGATGATTTTTCAAAGGAAGATGAAATTGAGATAAATAATGATGCATTGAGGGTTGGTGTTGTATGTCACGAAATACTTGCGGAAAAAGTTAATATAAATTGTGTTGAAGAAATAATAAGACGAAAAGTGTCTAAACTCTTGTTATCTTATACTGATTCTGAACGCATTATTGATAAAGTTAAATTATTGTTAATTCCGTTTTTAAAATCCGCACAGTATTCCGAGATTAATGATTATGCTAAATTTTATAATGAATTTGAGATTAATAAAATAGTAGAAAATTACTATTTTACTGGAATTATAGATAGGTTAATAGTTAAAGATGATAAAATAATTATTGTCGATTATAAAACTAACAATGTTAATTTGCAAAATATTGATAGTAAAATTGAATATTATACTCCTCAGTTAAAATTTTATGCTTATTTGGCAGGTTCATATTTTGGTTGGGAAAAAGATATATATATAAAGCTACTTTTTTTAGCTATACCTGATTATTTACACTACATAAAGGTAGAACGAAAGGAGATAGAGGGTCTTGTTGAAGAATTAAAACAGATAATAAATAATATAAGGGGAAATCACTATATTAGTAATACTAAAAATTGTGTTTTATGTATGTATAATAATATATGTAAGGAATCTATACTAAATAAGAGGTAATGATGAAAAAATATATTCTGATGGTGCTTGGTTTAGGGTTTTTATATGCATGTGCTCCACAAAAAGAAATTGTAAAAGAAAAAGTTGAAGTTGTAAAAGAAGTACTTATAGAGAAACCGTGCGAATGTACTAAATATGAAATTCCTCCGGATTGGAAAGATGAATCAAAAAGAGAAGAGAAAATAAAATCATTTAGCAATGTGTTAAGCGGAATTAAATTCTTTATTGATCCAGGACACGGAGGTAAAGATAGGCACGGAAAAAGCAAAGACGGGAGCGTTATTGAAGCAGATGTTAATTTAAGAGTGGCATTAAACCTGAAAAACTATTTGGAAAAAGCAGGTTGTAACGTATTTATTTCAAGAACCGAAGATAGTACCGTTGATTTGAAATATAGAAGTGAATTAGCAAATAAAAGCGGTGCAGATTTTTTTATAAGTATTCATCATAATGCTCCGGGTAATGCAGATGATACTTGGACAAATTTTACTTCAACGTATTACCATGCTACCGAAGATGACTATGAATATAATCCGTGCAATAGAGATCTTGCGCGTTACATACAGCGCGATTTAGCTTATGTGATGGATAACTCAAACGGATTAGGATCTTTTGACGGTACATATTCTGACTATAACATATACCCTAAAGAAGGTTTTTCGGTGTTGCGTAGAACCGAAATACCGGCAGTATTAGTTGAATGTTCGTTTTTCTCAAATCCTACAGAACAAAGAAGATTAAATATTGAAGAATTTAACGCAATTCAAGCTTGGGGAATATTTAGGGGAATCGGTAGATATTTTACAGCCGGCATACCAAGTATTACATTTGTAAAGGACAAAAGCATTATTAAAGACTCACATGCTAAACTTGTATTTAACTTATTTGATAAAAAAGGAATTAACCCCAAAAGTATTCAAGTTTTTTTTGACTCGAGTGAAATAGACTTTGTTTACGACAAAAAATCGGGTAACGTTACAATTGACATCGAAAACCTAAAGAAAGGCGAATACGAAGTAAAGGTGATTGCCGCTAATAAAAACAACAATCACTCTCTACCATTTATTCAAAAGATTAAATATAAATAACTACTGTGCCTTTTTTGCGTCTATTTTATTTGTCACAACCCAAAAAATAAAAAGGGCTATTGCAGCCACTAAACCGATAGCAAAAAAGTAATACCAGATATAATGCGCATTTGCATAATACTGGGCTTTAGCTGCTTCTGAAATACCTACCGGAAGGGTACTTGGATCCGGACAATATTTGTCTAATAAAAATCCTGATAGAATAAAACCTGTTAAAGCAGAAAAAAACGAATGCAAATGACTAAAACCTAAAAACAGTCCTTCTTCTCCTTTGGGTGCTTGTAAAGAAAAATATTCCAAAAATCTTGGTGAAATAAAACATTCTGCAAGTCCTTGTATTG
>CALGLM010000424.1 GCA_937930275.1 uncultured Ignavibacteria bacterium | reverse complement strand
CGTACTTATATAGGAATGGGCTATTACGGAACAATAACGCCGTCTGTTATAAAACGCAATATTCTACAAAATCCAGGCTGGTACACTCAATACACGCCTTATCAAGCAGAAATATCACAAGGTCGCTTGGAAGCATTGTTAAATTTTCAAACTGTAATTAAAGATTTAACCGGTTTACCTATTGCCAATGCTTCGCTTTTAGATGAAGCGACTGCTGCTGCCGAAGCCATGATTATGCTTTTTAATGCTCGGAAAGCCCCCAAAAAAGGAGCTACTACGTTTATGGTTGCAAATGATGTCTTTCCGCAGACGATTGATGTATTAGCAACAAGAGCCTTACCGCTCGGAATAAAACTAAAAGTAGCAGAACCAAATGATTTTGATCTTACTGACGATGTTTATGGCATTTTAGTGCAATACCCCAATTATCACGGTTTAATTAATAATTACACCGAGTTATTTAAGCATGCATCTGAAAAAGGGATATATTGTTCTGTAGCTGCCGATATTATGAGTTTATGTTTATTAACACCTCCGGGAGAATTTGGTGCTGACGTTGTTTTAGGTAATACACAAAGATTTGGAATTCCGATAGGATTCGGTGGTCCGCATGCAGCATATTTTGCGGTAAAAGACGAATTTAAAAGAGCAATACCGGGTAGAATTATTGGAATTTCGGTTGACGCTAAAGGAAATAGAGCTTTAAGAATGGCTTTACAAACTCGTGAACAACATATTAAGCGTGAAAAAGCAACAAGTAATATTTGTACGGCGCAAGCATTATTGGCAATAATGGCTGGAATGTATGCTGTTTATCATGGTGCTAAGGGATTGAAAGATATTGCCAAAAGAATAAACAATTCTGCCAAATATTTGGAACTTGGTTTAAAAGAACTTGGATTTGAACAAATTAATAAATACTATTTTGACACATTAAAAATTTCAGTCCAAGACGAAACCGTTAAAAATAAAATTAAAGCTGAAGCATTAAAAAGAGAAATTAACTTTTGGTATGAACCAAATGCAGTTTTAATTTCGGTTGATGAAACAACTTTACAGAATGATTTAGACGACATAATTAGTATATTTGCTGCAGTAAAAGAATTAAAAATTAATTTTAGAGATTTTGATTTAACTTTTTCGACAGTACCGGGTGAACTAATTAGAGAAACCGAATATTTAACACATCCTATTTTCAATTCCTATCATTCTGAAACTGAATTGATGAGATATATAAAAAATCTTGAAAAACGTGACTTATCTTTAACATCGTCTATGATCCCTTTAGGTTCTTGCACAATGAAACTAAATGCAGCAACAGAAATGTTTCCTATTGAATTCCCGGAATTTGCAAATATTCATCCTTTTGTTCCGGAAGATCAGGTTATGGGTTATAAAAAAATGATTAGTGAATTAAACGAAACATTATGCAGACTTACCGGGTTTGCCGGAATTTCATTACAACCAAATTCAGGTGCACAAGGTGAATATGCCGGTTTAATGGTTATTCGTTCGTATCATTGCAGTAGAGGCGAAGGTCATCGCAATGTTATATTAATTCCGGCAAGTGCACATGGTACAAATCCGGCAAGTGCAGTTATGGCAGGAGGAAAAGTTGTAGTAGTTGCTTGTGATGAAAACGGAAATATTGACACAAAAGATTTGAAGTTAAAAGCTGAAGAGCATAAAGATAATTTAGCAGCATTAATGGTTACTTATCCTTCAACTCACGGCGTTTTTGAAGAAGCAATAGTTGATATCTGCAAATTAATCCACAAACATGGCGGACAAGTTTATATGGACGGTGCAAATATGAATGCACAAGTGGGATTGACGAGCCCCGGAATAATAGGAGCAGATGTATGCCATTTAAATCTACATAAGACTTTCAGTATCCCTCACGGAGGAGGTGGTCCGGGTATGGGACCAATAGCCGTTGCTGAGCATCTTGTACCATTTTTACCTAAACATGTTTTTGAAAATAAAGAAGGAATTACGGCTGTCTCTGCTGCTCCGTTCGGAAGTGCTTCAATCCTTCCGATATCTCATGCTTATGTTAAAATGATGGGGGAAAAAGGTTTAAGAAATGCAACAAAATTTGCAATATTAAACGCTAATTATATTAAAGCAAAATTAGAAAAATATTATAAAGTTCTTTATACCGGTAAAAACGGATTTGTAGCACACGAATTAATTTTTGATATGCACGAATTTAAGCAAACTGCAGGAATTGAAGTTGAAGATATAGCAAAACGTTTGATGGATTACTCATTTCATGCCCCAACAGTTTCATTTCCCGTTCACGGAACTTTAATGGTTGAACCTACTGAAAGTGAATCTAAAGCCGAGTTAGATAGATTTTGCGATGCTATGATTCAAATTAAGAAAGAGATTGAAGAAGTTGAACAAGGAATTTACAGTAAAGACGAAAACGTTATTAAAGGAGCACCTCATACAATTTTAGAAGTATGCTCTGATAATTGGACACACTCGTATTCACGCGAAAAAGCAGGATATCCGCTCCCATATACACGTGAAAACAAATTTTGGCCAACCGTTGCTAAAATTAATAATGCTTACGGAGATAGAAATTTGGTTTGCAGCTGCGTACCAATCGAGGAATACAAGTAGTGCATAATGATAATTTAGAAATTATTGGTGAACAATTAAGAACCGCAAAAACAATTGCGGTTCTTGGTTTTTCTAATAATCCTTATAAAACAAGCAGAGAAATTGCGAATTTTTTGCGTAATAAAGGATATAATGTTATTGGAATAAACCCAAACATAGCAGAAAATGAAATTGAAGGAATTAAAACATACAAAAGCTTGTTAGATTATAAAGGTAAAATCGATATAGTAAATGTTTTTAGAAGGAGTGAAGATATTGATGAAATTATTCAAGATGTTATAGCTTGTAATCCAAAAATTTTGTGGCTTCAACAAGGAATTAGGAACGATTTAGCAGTAAAAAGCGTAATTAATAAAGGGATTATAGTTTATCAAGATATGTGTATTGCTGTTTATTGCAGTTTATGCGGAATTTAATTAAATAGAACTTGGTTTTAATGGTTAAAATATTAATTTTTTTTATATTATTTTATAATATGATATCCGCACAAGCGGATTCTTTGGTTTTAGGTAAATTTGATAAATTAAAAGTTGATTCAATTGTGATAAAGGGAAATAATATAACAAAAGATTATATTATTTTAAGAGAATTAACTATAAAAACGGGTGATGAAGTAACCGGTCAAACTATTGATTTTAACAGCGAAAGAGTCTTCAGTCTCGGCTTATTTAATAAAGTAAGATTGTTTTTTAAGCAAACTCCTGAACCCACAAAAAATATTTTAGTAGTTAGAGTTGATGAAAGTTGGTATATTTATCCTATTCCTTTCGTTCGGTTACGAGATAAAGATTTATCAAAATCATCTTACGGTTTAGATATTCAATATAAAAATTTTAGAGGTAGAAACGAAGAGATTAAAACCAAAATTGAATTGGGATATGATCCCACTTATTATATCGAGTATTATAATCCGATTATAATAGAATCATTGGATATTAGTCTGTTAACTTCTTTAACTTGGCAAAAATCATTAAATAAAAATACTAAAGCCGAAAATTTATTTGGTGAAGAGTTTTCATATAATTATAAAAGAATAGATTTTACTTTAGGGAAAAGATTAAATAATTTTAATACAGTTTTGTTTAATTTCGGATATGCATATATAAGCTTACCCGAAAACAATAATAACGAAATTCTTAAAGGAAAAAATAATATTAACCGAGTAATTACTACCGGAATGGGATATGTTTTTGACACAAGAGATTTGTTGCAATTTCCCGAATCAGGAATTTATGGTTCAGCCTCGATATTACATTCCGGTTTCGGACTTGATAATATAAACTATAATATAGCCAATTTAGATTATAGGCAATATAAAAAACTTTTATCCGGATTAATATTGAAGTGGAGAAGTAATTATCGTCAAACTTTTGGCGATAATATTCCATATTATGATTTATCATATTTTGGGTATGAGACTTATGTACGGGGTCATAAGAATGATACGCGAGAGGGGAATAACTATTGGTTAAATTCAATTGAATTAGTTCATCCTATAATAAAAAATTGGAATTTAAGTTTAGATTTACCATTATTACCAAAAAAATTAACTTCGGCAAGAATCGAAATATATTTTAGCGGATTTATGGATACCGGAACCGTGTTTTATAACGGAGAAAAAATTAACATAGATAAGTTTGATAGCGGGTACGGTTTTGGTTTTACTGTGTTGATACTGCCGTTTAATGCCGTAAGATTTGAATATGCTTTTGATGAATATAAAAGGAGCGAATTTATAATTGGAACAGGTTTTTCTTTCTAATATTGAATTATATTATTTCCCAAATTTTGACGAGTCGAATAATTTAATATATTTTGACGGAGAAGAACTTTATCATGCCGTAAAAGTTATGCGGAATAAGAATGGTGACATTTTATACGTAACTAACGGTAAGGGGTTAATAGCAGAAACTGAAATTATTGAAACATCAAATATCAAAGCAGTTTTACGAATATCAAAAGTATATAAATATATAAATCCTTATCCTAATATTACCTTTTATATCCCTAATCTAAAAAACAGTGATCGCCTTGAGTTTGCATTGGAAAAATGTATTGAACTCGGTATTACAAATCTTATAATTTATAATTCTGATAGAGCCATAGGAAAAGGGATTAAAATTGACAGACTAAATAAAATAGCAATATCTGCAATGAAACAATCTCTTCATTCTTATTTGCCTAATATAAGTTTTAATAACAGCCTAATTAATACTAAATTTATTACTGAGTTAATAATTTTAGATCAAGAAAGTAATACAAACTTTGTAAATTTTTTCGGCAAAATAGATAAGAACGACAAATATACACTACTTATTGGACCTGAAGGAGGTTTTTCGGATAGGGAATTATTGATACTAAATAAAGGGACAAAGCTAAACCTTGCCCCTAATAGATTAAGAAGCGAAACCGCTTGTATAACATGTGCAAGTTTGTTAAACTTTGCTATAAAAGTTCAATAATGCTTTTAATTAATTTTTCAAATTTAGGTTTAACCAAGTCTGCAGTTTCAATCACTTCTTGATGAGAAAGTTTTTCCGGTTTTATTCCCGCTGCATGATTAGTGATTAATGATATAGCACCAACTTCCATCCCTTTAATTGAGGCAAAAACTGCTTCGTGGGCTGTTGACATTCCGACAGCATCTACATTAAATCGTGCTACCATTTTAACTTCGGCAGGCGTTTCGTAAGTTGGTCCTTTTCCAAACCAATATGAACCTTCTTTTAAATGTATTTGAGAATTAACTGCAGCATTTATTATAGATTGATTTACATACTTGGAGGGGAGATTTAAAAGATTGTTTCTATAATCTATATTTAATGCTTTAAAAAACTTTGATAATTCTTGATTTAAGTTTAATGTATAAAATTCATTTATCAACATTAAATCGCCCGGTATAAAATTTGGATTTACTCCGCCGGCAGCATTTGTCAAAATTAAATATTTTGCCTTTAGATAAGAACAAACAAGAACAGGCAATAAACATTGTTCAATGCTATATCCTTCGTAAAAATGAATTCTTCCTTGAAATATTAAAAGTTTTTTATTCTTATATTCAACAAAATGAATAAACCCTTTATGACCTTGAACAGTACTAACCGGATATCCTTGTAAAGTATCTGTAGGGATGGAAACTATAGGTTTAAGCGAATCTGCAAAATCACCTAACCCACTACCTAAAATTAGAGCTATTTCGGGTTTAAATGGTGATAAATTTTCAATTTGTTTTAATAATTGTTCGTATTTCTCAATATATGTATTCATGCTAAAATAATACTCCTGCTAAAGTTGCTGTCATTAAAGTTGCTAAAGAGCCACCTAAAACTGCCTTAAGACCTAATTTTGCAATATCACTTCTCCTTTCAGGAGCCATAGGTGCAAGTCCTCCTATTTGAATAGCAATTGAGCTGAAATTTGCAAAACCACATAAAGCGTAGGTCGCCATATAAATAGCTTTTTCATTTATAATTGTTTTATTTGTTATCATTGCACCCATATCAACATATGCAACAAATTCATTTAAAACAATTTTTGTTCCGAAAAGGCTTCCGAATTGAAGTATAGAATCAGTGGGAACACCGATTGCAAACGCAACCGCCTGAAAAAGAAATCCTAAAAGTAGTTGTAAGTTTAAAGGTTGACCAAAATTTTTGATTAAAATAGAATTAATCCCCATATAATATCCTGCACCCTGTAACATATAATTTACTAATGCTATTAAAGCAATAAATGCGATTAGCATTCCTGCAACATTAATTGCTAACTGAACGCCGTCACCGGCTCCTGCAGCGGCAGCTTCTATTATATTTGACGAGTTTTTTTCAATTTCGAGTTTAACTGTACCCTTAGTGACAGGATCATCTACTTCAGGATATAAAACTTTGGAGATCAACAATGCTGCCGGTGCAGCCATAAAACTTGCACCCAGTAGGTGAGTAGCAAACATCAATTGTGCTTGTTGTAGCGGAACGTTATGTAGTTCTGCATAAGAATGTCCTAATATTTGAATATATGCAGCCATAACCCCACCTGCAATTGTTGCCATACCACCAACCATAATAGTTAGCAACTCGGAGTTAGTCATTGATTTAATAAATGGCTTAATAAGTAAAGGAGCCTCTGTTTGACCTACAAAAATATTTGCTGTACAAGATAATGATTCGGCACCGCTTGTACCCATAACTTTTTGCATTACCCATGCCATACCCTTAATCACTTTTTGCATTATTCCTAAGTAATACAGAATAGAAGTTAAACTTGCAAAAAATATTATTGTAGGTAAAACTTGAAATGCAAAGAACATACCCAACGAATCTTTGGAACCAGGAGATTTAGCCAGATTACCAAACACAAAATTTGCCCCTTCGGAAGTGAAATTTAGAAGTAAAACAAATAATCCGCTCAGCCATTTAAAAAAATAAAGAGGGTATGCAAGCGGAGAAAAGAAACTACCTAAAGCATCTCCTTTTACAATTAGTATTGCAAAAACTATTTGTAATACTAAACCGCTTCCTACAAGTTTCCAATTAATGCTTTTCCTATTATTTGAAAATAAAAATGCAATACCTAATAAAACAACAATTCCGATAATGCCTCTAACTAAAGAAATTAAATCCATAAATATATTTCCTATTCAGGTATGTAATGACATTTTCTACATCTTGCTTCATATTGATTTGAAGCCCCAACTAAAACCCTCTCGGTTGAATGTACAATTCTCTGAGTTCTATCCGCCGGGTTACCGCACACTACACAAATTGCTAATGTTTTAGTAATATACTCAGCAATTGCCAAAAGCTGAGGCATGGGTTCAAAAGGGATACCTTTGTAATCTTGGTCTAATCCGGCAACAATTACTCGTTTACCATCATTTGCCAATGATTCACATACTTCTAATATGTCATTTGAAAAAAACTGAGCTTCATCAATCCCTATAACTTGAGCGTCTTCGCATTTATCTAAAATTTCTTTTACATCTTTTACAAGAACCGATGGTAAAGATAATGAAGAATGTGAAACAATTTCTTCTGAAGAATATCTTGTATCAATATGAGGTTTAAATATTTTTACGTTTAATTTTGCAATTTGAGCACGTTTTAGTCTTCTAATCAATTCCTCTGTTTTTCCGCTAAACATGCAGCCTGCTATCACCTCTATCCAACCAATATCCTTAGGAGCTATATGCGGTGAATGTATAATCATATTACTTTAAATAATCCTCATTAAATCCTAAAGGGAGTAACTCGGCTAATTTGTGGACGAGTATCTCATCTTTTTTATTAACCATTACAACATCCAAATCTTTACCGCATAAATCCATTAAAACTTGCCTACAAGCACCGCAAGGTGGGCAATAATCTTCAAAATCACTTGCTATTGCAACTGCTTTAAATTTTCTGTGTCCGTCTAAAACTGCCTGAAATACAGCCGTTCTTTCTGCACAAATAGTTAAACTATACGATGAATTTTCTATATTTGCACCCAAATATAATTCATCATTCTCAGTTAATAAAGCCGCACCAACATGAAAATTTGAGAAATTTGCGAATGATTTTTCCTTTGCATCTACAGCTTTTTTAGCTAATTCGTTATAATTCATAATCACCATCTCTTTTTATAAAAATATGAAACAGGAAATTTAAATATTATCAAGAATTCATAAACAATTTGAAAAACGATAATTTCAAATATTCCAAATTTATAATTAAATGTTTTTTGCTTAAGTAAAATTACAAATATATCAAATATTAATTTAACAAAAAAAGGAATAACGCTATACGAAGTAAGAAAAAACAGAACAGGTGATAAAAATAATACGGAATTACTAATATGCCAAATACTCGGGAATAATGACTGCTTAATCGAATAGTGATATGAAGTACTTGTATGCCTAAATTTTTGGTTTAAATAATCTTTAACGGTAATTTTTGTATTGCTAAAGACAAACGACTCGGTATCTGTTAATATCTCGATTTTTATTTTTTTCTTAATAGCTTCTCTTAGAAGTAAATCATCATCACCGCTTAATGTATTTTGTAAATTTTCAAAACCGTTAATTTCGTTATAAAAAGCTTTTTTAAAACAAATATTTCTTGCTGTAGCAGTATATGGTAATTTAATTTTAGTCGAAAAAATAGTGATTAATACTGTTCTTAAGTTTTCAAAACAAGATAATAAATTTACGAATCCCTTATTTTGGTAAAATGGCGAAAGTCCTATTATAAATTCATTACCATTATTTATGCAATTGTTTAATGAAAGCAACCAATCTGGGTTAACTATACAATCAGAATCAGTAACCACTATATAATCATTTTTAGCAGCGTTAATTCCTAAGTCAATTGCCCCTTTTTTGCCTTTATACTTTTTATATTGTGCTAATATATATTTTGCATTTTCAAAATCGTTTAGTTCTTGTTGAATCAGAAATTTGGTATTGTCCGTTGAGTCATCATCGATAAAAATTATTTCAAAATATTCCTTTTTGTAGTAAATTTTCTTTAATGAATCAATAAGATTCTTTATATTTAAGCCCTCATTTTTTGAGGCAATTACAACTGAAAACTTATTATAATAGTTGTTATTTCCATTAGTTTTATGCTGTTTTACAAAAAAGAGCAATAAAACACTTAGAATTGCATATAGAATTAATACAAAGTAAATTATAATCATAATATTTAAATTAAAAGAACAATAATAAGGATTTTTTTGAAAACGATAAATAATAAATATAATGAAAATAGAATTATCGGTTTGTGGGCTTTTAGTGAATCAATTTTGGGGGGATTTTTACATTTATTTAAAATTCCCGTTACCGGTTTATTAGTCGGCGGACTTGCTATAATTTTTTTAAGTCTTTTATCATATAATAATGAAAATAAAAGCAGTATTATTAAAGGTACTATTATTGTTTTAATAATAAAGTTTGTGATTAGTCCCTATACACCTTTTAACGCATTCTTATCAGTGACCATTCAGGGTTTGTTATGTTATGTATTTTCAATTCTAACATATAACAAATATTTAAGAGTATTTGGGTTTGCAATTTCATCAATGATTGTTTTTTCTTCACAAAAATTAATTTTTATACAAGTGCTTTTAGGTAGTTCACTTTGGGAAGCTATTGATTCTTATACAATTTTTATTGTAAAACAATTTGGCTTAAATAGCTTTAATTACAGTTTAAGTTTTATCATTATTTCTTTATATGTTCTTTTACATATTTTATCCGGCATTTTATTTAGTATTTTATCAATAAAAATAATGGAAGATTTAAGACATGAAAAGCGTATAGATTTAGAAAATTATAATGATAATTCAAACCTTTTTGAGAACTTAAAGAAAAAACCAAAGAAAAAATATAAAAGAATACTTTCTACTTTTATAATTCTATTGATAATAGGAGCTTCATACTTTATAAAACCGGAAGGAAAGTTTATAAACTACCTTTTACTTGTGATAAGGTTTTTTTCAATTTTTATTATTTGGGCATTTATAATTACACCCTTGCTAACAAAGCTGGCTAAATCCTTTTTATCAAGACAACAAAACTTATATAAACAAGAAGTTAATGATATTATCGATAGTTTCAGTTCAATTAAAAGTTTAAGTAATTATATTTGGGAAAAAGTTAAGACGAAATCCGGATTTATGAAATACATATTATTTGTTAGATTACTAATTGTAAATTTTATTTTGGAATAAATGGGATTAATAGTTTTTACCGATAAAATTAATTCGGGTAAATCAAGCATTATTTTAGAGTTATCTGAAAAGACAAAAATATTTGAAGGATTTATTCAGTTAAAACATAAATCCAAAAGATTTATCAAATTCCTTAATAAAGGTAACTTAATAGAGTTTACATGTGAACCAGATGAAGGATTTGAGGTATTGGAAATAGGGAATTACCTATTCAAAATGGATATATTTGATTTATTAAATACATATATTATTGACTCGACTAAATGCTTAAGTAACAGTTATTTTGTTATTGACGAATGGGGATTGTTAGAGAAAAACGGGTTGGGATTAAATAAAAGTATTAAATATTTGATAGAAGGAAATTGGTATAAAAAGTTTAATTATATTATAATAGTTAGAGATTGGTTGTATAATGATTTTTTAACAATTTATAATTTAGACGAAGCCAATATTTTAAAATATAATACACAAAGCATTATTAAAGTGTTAAATAATTGTTAATTTTTTATTTTTTTATTAATTCAAATATTGATATATTAATAAGATATTTTGATATTATTTAGGTGAAAAATGAATACTTGGAAATGGGAAATTGAGAACGAAGAATTCTTAAAAAATACTATTAAAAGATGTAGAGAAAAGGGAATAATATTACCCAAATTTAGTGAATTACAGAATCCCGAAACAATTGATAACAGAATTATCGAAAAATTAAAAGAAATCGGTAAAGAAGAAACTCATCCGTTAAATTTATTTAGAATAAATTGGCAAAACGATCTTAATACAGGCGGAATAGGAGAAATAAACTACCTTGAAATACCGAAAGAAATTACAGGAATAAAAGCTCGAGTTATTGGATTAGTCGGTTCAACTTTTCCTACGGGGGCACACAAAGTAGGAGCTACATACGGCTGCTTGGCACCATATTTAGTAACAGGAAGATTTAATCCTGAGTATCATAAAGCAGTATGGCCTTCAACCGGTAACTATTGCAGAGGCGGGGCTTTTAATTCGGTACTTTTAGCAGTACATGCTGTTGCAATTTTACCCGAAGAAATGAGTCGGGAAAGATTTGATTGGTTAAAAAGTATGGGTGCCGAAATTTACGCTACTACAGGTTGTGAAAGTAACGTTAAAGAAATTTATGATAAATGTCATGAATTAGAAGCAAATAGTGACGAGTACTATATTTTTAATCAGTTTGATCAGTTCGGTAATTCAATTTGGCACTATACCGTTACCGGGAAAAAGATTGAACAACTTTTTAATAAAGTAAAAAAAGAGGGTCAAAGATTAGCTGCATATGTAAGTGCAACAGGTTCGGCAGGTACAATTGCTGCCGGAGACTACTTACTCGAAAAGTTTAAAGATGTTAAATTATTAGTTTCAGAAGCTTTACAGTGTCCTACTATTTTATACAACGGTTTTGGAGCTCATCGGATAGAAGGAATCGGCGATAAACATATTCCATGGATTCATAACGTTAAAAATATGGATTCTGCTGTTGCTATTGATGATAATCATCCTTTAGCAGTAATGCGCTTATTTAACGAAGAAAAAGGAAAAGAATATTTAAAAACACTCGGTATAAATTCTGAAACAATTGATAAGTTACATGCCTTAGGAATTTCAAGTATTTCTAATATGCTTTCGGCAATAAAAATGGCTAAATATTATGAATACAATGAAAATGATGTAATATTTACAGTATTTACCGATTCAATGGATATGTATCAAAGCCGAATTATCGAACAGAACGAATTGAACGGAAAATATACTATTGAACAAGCGGCAATAGACTATAATTTGTTTTTAAAGAATCAGAATACAGAACATTTTAAAGAATTAAGTTACTATGACAAAAAAGCCGTTCATAATTTAAAATACTTTACTTGGGTAGAACAGCAAGGCAAAACTCCTGAAGAATTAAATGATCAATGGTATAACGAAGATTATTGGAAAACTCGCTATAATTCGGTACAAAAGTGGGATGAACTGATCGATAGTTTCAATAAAGAAGTCGGTTTAACAATATAATCGGTTATTTGATGAAAGTATTAAAAAATGTATTTTTAAATACTGAAAAAAACAAATTAAAATTAGTTGACATAGTATTTAACGAAACAATACAAAATATTTTTTCAATTTCTCCCGAAGTTGAATGGTCTGAGATAGATTCAATTGAGAAGAAAAATGAATTTGTTTCTAATTTTGCAAACAGAGAATATTCGGAATATCAAGTTATTGAAGGTAATTATAATTTTGTAATGTATGGTTCGTTAGATACTCATGTTCACTTTAATACTCCGGGATATGAGCATAGAGATGATTTTGAACATGCTTCATTAGCGGCAGCAGCAGGAGGAGTGACTTC
>CALGLM010000423.1 GCA_937930275.1 uncultured Ignavibacteria bacterium | reverse complement strand
GCAAACAATTAAAGAACCCGTATTGGACAAAACAAGCGAAAATGTTGGTTATGCATTAACTTCGAATATCTTGGTTAACAATAAATTAAATTATCTAAAAACTTATTTGCAAGATAAAAACAATATCTTGCCTCAAGTGAAGAATGTAAAAACCCTTCGGTACGCGATGCTATAATAACAAAAATTAAAAATGAATTAGTAGAAATTGATAATTTTAGTCAATATGCAACAGGCAAATTTAATTCAATTCAAACAGAATGCAATAAAATAAATAAATTAGACAAAGCTTTTGATAAATTTGATGACGGATTAAACAAATTTGATAACGGCTTTAAAAAAGTTGACAAAATTGCAGATGAAATAAATAACGTTCTTGATAAACGATTTAAAAAAGAAATTGGAAAAGTTAAAATAAATATAAGTGTACGTGACGTTTTAGAAGGCGGAAAAGTCGGTAAATTATTTGATAAATACGTTAATGAATTTGTTAAAAATGCATTTAAACCATTAATGAATAAATTAAACGAAAAACTACCACTCTTTCCGGAAGCAGATGAATTAAAAGATTCATTTAACTCGACTTTGGATATAACCAAAAAAATTAGATCAGAAAGCGAGGGAATTGAAAAAGATTCCAATAAATTAGATGTGAGCAGAAATTAATTAATAGAATAAACTTACAAAACACTTTTAATTGTAAACAATTAGTATGAATAAAAAAGGCATCGCCGTTAAAAAAGCGATGCCTTTTAATAAAGGAGCTTATGATTAATTTATACTATTTATCATCGTCAACTACTTCGTAAGCAGCATCCTGAACGTCTTTATCTGTTTTGGTTTGTTGCTGCTGTTGCTGCTGGTTTCCCGCACCTTGTGTCGGATCGCCTTGAGCACCGGCACCCGGATTTTGCGGACCTGCTTGCTGATACATTTGTTGAGAAATTTCATTCCACACTTTGGTTAAATTATCGCTTGCAGCTTTAATATTATCCGTATTATTTCCGGCAATTGCGTCTTCTACTTTTTTAACTTCGCCGTCCAAACGGTTATACAATTCGGGAGTTAATTTATCCTTTAATTCTTCCATTTGTTTTTTTGTCTGGAAAACTAAGTTATCTGCATTATTTTTAACTTCTACCGCTTCTTTTCTGCGTTTATCTTCTGCTGCATGTTCTTTAGCAGTGTTTTTCATTTTATCTATTTCGTCTTTTGATAAACCGCTTGATGCAGTAATTTTAATGCTTTGTTCTTTATTTGTAGCTTTATCTTTTGCTGAAACGTGTAAAATACCGTTTGCGTCAATATCAAATGTAACTTCAATCTGAGGAACTCCGCGTGGTGCAGGAGGAATGCCGTCTAAGTTAAAGCGACCGAGTGTTCTGTTATCGGCTGCCATTGGGCGTTCACCTTGTAGCACGTGAATTTCAACAGAAGGTTGATTATCGGCTGCAGTGCTAAATGTTTCGCTCTTTTTAGTCGGAATTGTAGTATTGGAGTTAATTAACGTTGTCATTACTCCGCCTAAAGTTTCAATACCAAGTGAAAGAGGGGTAACATCTAATAATAATACGTCTTTAACATCACCTGCTAATACACCGCCTTGAATTGCTGCACCTACTGCAACCACTTCATCTGGGTTAACCCCTTTGTGAGGTTCTTTCTTAAATAAATCTTTAACTATTTCTTGAACTTTAGGGATACGGGTACTACCGCCGACTAAAATTACTTCATCTATTTGAGAAACCGAAACTCCTGCATCTTGTATTGCTTTTTGGCAAGGTATTACTGTACGTGTTAAAATATCATCAACCAATTGTTCAAATTTTGCACGTGTTAAACTGATATTTAAGTGTTTTGGACCATCTTGAGTTGCAGTAATAAACGGTAAATTTATATCAGTTTGTAATGATGAAGAAAGTTCAATTTTAGCTTTTTCGGCTGCTTCTTTTAATCGTTGTAATGCCATAGCATCTTTTCTTAAATCAATACCGTCCGATTTATTAAATTCGTCAGCTAAAAAGTCGATTAATCTTTTATCTATATCATCACCGCCTAAGTGAGTATCACCGTTTGTTGATTTTACTTCAAATACGCCGTCACCTATTTGTAAAATACTAATATCAAAAGTACCGCCGCCAAAATCGTAAACGGCAACAAGTTCTTCTTTTCCTTTTTTATCCAAACCGTAAGCTAAAGCAGCAGCTGTAGGCTCGTTAATTATACGTTTAACAGTTAAACCGGAAATTTCGCCGGCATCCTTTGTGGCTTGTCTTTGTGCATCGTTAAAATAAGCGGGAACGGTAATAACTGCTTCTGTAATTGTTGTGCCTAAATAATCTTCGGCAGTTTTTTTCATCTTCTGCAAAACCATTGCACTTATTTCCGGAGGTGAATATAATTTATCGCCAATTCTAACTCGAGCAGTTCTATTATCGCCTTCTTCAACTTTGTAGGGAACTTCTTCTATTTCACGTCTTACTTCGTCAATTCTACGTCCCATAAATCTTTTTATGGAAAAAATTGTATTTGTCGGGTTGGTAACGGCTTGTCTTTTTGCCGGTTGTCCTACCAATCTTTCTCCCGTTTTTGTAAATGCTACTATTGAAGGGGTAGTTCTTCCGCCTTCGCTATTTGGAATAACAACCGGTTCGTTACCTTCCATTACGGCAACGCACGAGTTTGTTGTTCCTAAGTCAATTCCAATAATCTTGCTCATAATTTTTCTCCTTATTATTTTGGCTTTCGCCGTTTATTATTTTAATTGACCTTATCTCTCAATAACTATGCCAAAGTAAATCGGATGGGGAATTAATACAGGCAAATTTATATATTAGAAGTTATATTTGCTAACATTTAACCAAAAATAAGGTGAATTTTTATTATTACAAGATGTAAAAGAGAACACAAAAGAACCTTTATATGCAAATCTGTTAGGTAAATATTATAACATAAACGGAGGATAAATGTTTATCGTATAATAAATTACGGAGTAGCATTTTGCTTTTAATCTAAAAGATATTAAACTATTGGAAATAAATATTTTTGTTTATAAAATCTTTTATAAATATATTTTCTTGTCGGTATTCCAGTAATTGTTAGCAGATAATTTTTAGTGCAGTATGGTGTGTCAATATGTCATAGTATGGACAAGTAAGCATGTTTTGGTTTAGCTGTCATACAAATGTGACAAAATGACGCAATTGTTGAAATGTGTAAAATTGATTAAAGTATTACAATCTTGTTATCTTAAAGTTTTTATATCCGTGATAAATTTCAAAAGCTGCAGTTTTAATAACAGTTGCAACCGGTACTGCTAATAACATACCTACTACACCAAGTAACTGATTTCCGATGATAATAAGAACAATAATTATTAAAGGATGCATATCTGTAGATTTTGAAAATATGTTGGGTTGCACAAATCCGTTATCAAAAGTATAAATTAATAAAAAAGTTAACGAAATTGCCGGTAGCATAGTAAAATCGCCGAATTGAATAATTGAAATAATTATTGCCGGCACGCCGCCTATTAATGGTCCAAAATAAGGTATCAAATGGCCTATGCCTGCTACAAAGCCTATTGATACGGAATTTTTTACACCAAGCAACGAAAGGGTTACCGCAACCATAATACCGACAAATGTTGCGTCTAAAATCCAACCACGTACAAAACGACCCAACTGTTCTCCTATTTTACTTATTACGTGATAAGACATTTCGAAATATCTATTCGGTAATAAGTTTACAATTCCTTTATGAATTCTTTTAGTATCCTTTAATATAAAAAAAGTCATAAAAGGGACAATTATTAAAATTGCAATTATAGAAAACAATCCCGATAAAATATCCGTAACGTTGTTAATAAGACTTCCGACCAAGTTAGTAAGAAATTCCAATATCCTTTTATTGATATCTATATTTTTGGTAAAAGGCACATAATGTCTAATAAACCCTTGAATTTGGCTAACAACAGCAGAAATCTTTTCTTGACTAAGATTTTCGTAAATTACTTCAAACTGATTAATTAATTTGGGGAGCAGTAATGATAAACTTATAGCTAAAAAACTTCCGACAAAAATAAAAACGCCTAACGTTCCAATAGTTCTGCGAACGCCGATTTTTTCGAGATAAGTTACAACAGGATTAAAAATAAGTGCAATTAAGGTTGAAATTGCAAGTAAAATAAAGATATCCAAAAACAAATAGAATAAAAAGAAAAAGAGGACCACCAACGTAATAGAAAGTAGTGATTTATAAAAACGTTTTGAATTAAATTCTTTTAATTGCATAAATTGTACGTGAAAATTGAAAAGCAAAATTAAATAATTTAGTATTGAATTTACAAAAAAAATATCTATAATTTTACTATATTTAAATGTATTAAAAAAATTTTAAAGGTTTATAATGGCAGAATTAAATTTAATTGAAAGCATTAAAGCGAAAGCAGCTGCAAGAAGAAGAACTATAGTTTTACCTGAAACACAGGATGAAAGAGTTTTAAAAGCAGCAGAACAATTAATTAAAGAAAATATTTGTAACGTTATTGTTTTGGGAAATGAAGAGAAAGTTAGACAAGATGCTAATAATTTAGGCGTAAATTTAACCGGTGTTAGAGTTATAGACCCAGTTAAATCGGAAAAATTAAGTGATTTTGCCAATATTTTTTACAATATGCGCAAACACAAAGGGATGACTATAGAAAAAGCACACGAAACATTAAAACATGAATTATTTTTTGGTGCTATGTTAGTAAAAGAACAAATGGCTGACGGTTTTGTTGCCGGTAGTGCTTCTCCTACCGCAGATGTGTTACGTGCGGCAATTCAATGCGTAGGAATGCCTGAAGGTATATCTATTGTAAGCAGTTTCTTTTTAATGGTATTTCCTGAAAAAGTAATTAGTTTTGCGGATTGTGCAGTTGTTCCAAATCCTGATGCAGCTCAATTAGCGGATATTGCAATTACGACAGCAGATAATCATAAAAAATTAACCGGTGAAGAGCCTTATGTTGCGATGTTATCATTTAGCACAAAAGGAAGTGCACAGCACGAATTGGTTGATAAAGTTGTTGAAGCAACCCGCATAGCTAAAGAAAAACGCCCGGATTTAAACTTAGACGGTGAATTACAATTTGATGCCGCAACGGTTGAATCAATCGGTAAAAAGAAAGCACCGGGAAGTACTGTCGCAGGTCATGCAAATGTTTTAGTTTTCCCAGATTTACAAGCCGGTAACATTGGATATAAAATTGCACAACGTTTAGGCGGTGCAGAAGCTGTTGGTCCGGTTGTACAAGGTTTAAAGAAACCTTTGTTTGACCTTTCACGCGGTTGCAGTGTTGACGATATTGTAAGTACAAGTGCCATTGCTGCTTTAATGTCGTAATTTTTTAAAAAAATAGTTTAGATTTAAAATTTTATCCCTCTTCTAATAAGGAGAGGGATAAAATAATAAGTTGATTAAGAAATAGAAGCTTTATAAGTTTACAAACCGGGAACTACCGGTTTTGTATTAAAGATTTTGGTTTGTTTTAGGTTTTAGAATAGAGCTTGTAGGAGTGAGTTTAGTTCAATTTTTTTAGTTAAATTAATTGATGCCGCAATATTTAAAAGATAAAATTTTGAATTTCAAATCGGATAATTAATGAAAGTTCTTATTGTTGAAGATAATCCTTCCATGCGCACGCTGTTGAGGCGAATTTTTGACAGAAACAAATTTATCGTAACAGTTTGCGGAGACGGAAAAGAGGCAATTGAAGAACTAAACAAAAACTTTTATGAGATAATACTTACAGATTGGATGATGCCGAAAGTTGACGGTATTGAGCTTATTAAGTATGTAAGAGAGCACATTTCACCATCCCCTATAATTTTAATGGTTACTGCACTTGCAAGTCGTCCTGCGCAAAATAAAGCCCTTTTAGCAGGTGCAGACGAGTTTATAACTAAACCGTATAACGAAGCCGATATATTATTAAAAATTGAAAATTTACTATTGCAACAAGGAAGGCGTGAATTAACTAAAGTACCGGAAACTTTATCTGTTGCTCCAAAAATTTCATCTTTTTACGGTGTAGCTGTAGCGGCAAGTACGGGAGGACCTCAGGCATTATTAAAATTTTTTGAATTGCTTCCGATGGTTTATAAAGCTGCATTTTTTGTGGTTTTACACGCTCCGGCTTGGATGCTTGTTTCCTTTGCCGATAGATTGCAGAAAGACTGTAAATTAAAAGTTAGACTTGCCGAAGAAGGGATGACAATTGCACCTGGGGAAGTATATTTAGCGCCCGGAAATTTACATATGGCAATTCATCCTTCAACTAAAAACATTACACTTTTAGATACACCTCCCGAAAATTTTGTTAAGCCGGCTGCCGATCCTACATTTAGAAGTGTTGCCGAAGTTTTCGGCAAAAACTCAATTGGTGTAGTTCTAACAGGAATGGGACATGACGGAAGTATTGGCTGCGGTTACATAAAAGCGGCCGGAGGGTTGATAATTGCTCAAGACCCAAAAGAAGCGATGCTTTCCAGCATGCCGCAATCTGTTGTTGATTTGAAATTAGCAGGCGTAATCACAAAGTTGACCGAAATACCTCAAATAGTAGTAAACTATGTAAGTAGAAGGGGAATATAATCAATTTAGTTACCGTATATTACTGCAGAAAGGTATCCGACAACTTCATGTTTATCTTTATTTACTAAAGAAGAATCCGTACGCTTTAAAACTTTAGCTTTATTAATATTTAACAAATCGGCTAATTTCATTAGTAAATAGATTGCACCGCCACCGCACGCTTCGCAATTATCATATTCAAGGTCTTTTAATAACCCGTCAAAATCAAAATTATTAATTCGGTTAATAATTATTCCGTCAAGTTTTGCGGCGGTTTCCGTATTGTGAAAATGTGATAAATCGGAGCTGGCTACAATTAAAGAATTGCTATCCCAAACAGTCTTAATATTAATTGCCAATTCATCTAAGTATGATTTTTTTTGATTACCTATAACAATGGGGATAATATTAAAATTATTGAATATAACTTGTAGAAAAGGAAGCTGAACTTCTAACGCATGTTCGTTGCGATGTCCGTTAAGTCCTTTAAATAAGTGTTTTGAATTTGCACAAAGTTTATTTGAAAGTTCGTTATTAACCGGAATATTTCCGAGCGGTGTTTGATAATAATCACCGTCAAAAATACAAATACCGTCAAAATATTCACGATGACTTGGTGATAGTATATATATGTTTTTAATATTAAGGTTCTTAACTGCATTATAAGCAAAAGCAGCAGTAGTTCCGCTATAAACATATCCTGCGTGAGGAGAAACTATGCCCACAATATTATTAAATGTTTCGCTAACACTATTTTGCGAAAGCATAAAATTGATATACTCTTTTAATTCAGTCGGATCTCCCGGATAAAACATTCCGGCAACGGCAGGTTTTCTTATTCTATCGCTCATCTTTAACCTCCAACTCGCTTTCAGAAAATACGGTTGCCGTAAACATCTCAATATTTAATGTTTTTTGTTGCCATAAATTTTCAGGCAAACCTGCTTTAACACATAATGATGATAGGTATTCCCACTTATCCATATTATGCTCAATCGGAACCTGAGGGAGTAACAAACCTCGTCTGCCGTATTCTGTAACAATTAAGCCGTGTTCACCGATAACAATATCATCATAGCTATTCATTTTAAACGGTCGAGATAAAATGGAAATTTCAATTTCAATGTTTTGCAGCTCATGTTTTTTAACTGCCGGAAATCTTGGGTCATGAAATGCGGCTTGAATTGCTGCATTATGTATTGTTTCGTATAAATAATCATCACTAATTATATAACCTATACAACCACGTAAGTTTCCGGACTTATGTAATGTAACAAAAGCGCCAGATTGCTGTTTAAGAATAGGGTGTTTATCTGTGTCAATTTGAGGAACTTGTCCCGAACCCAAATAATTTTCAATAGTTAATCTGGCAATTTGCAGTAGTAATTTTTTTTCTTCGGTTGTTAGTTCCATAAATTACTCCATGTTAAAAATTAAAACTTCCGACTTTTCTTTTAATAAAATAAGATAGTTTTTATAAGTAAAAAATGATTCGGGTACAAAGGCATTTACGGATTTATTTAACACAATTTCTTCTTTAATTTTACCTGTCGAATAATCACCCGCTACAAAATAATTAGATATTCCTTTATTGGTTAATAAATGGAAGTTACATAAAAACAATTCCTCGTATAACATAAACTGGGGATTATATTTTAAGGGGAATGATTTTGTATATTTTTCTATTACCGAATTTATTACATTATCATCATTTAAATCGTAGTTTTCCGGATAACCGTAAAGTTCAAAATTAAAAGAATCAATAAATTTATTATGCATTTCTTCAATTTCTTCAACCGTTAACGAAGCCGAACTTATTAAATTTCCGTTTGTACCGTTAAGATAAAATAACGATGTTTCTTCAAACCCCTGTTTTTGTGCCACAACAACATCATCGTTAACCAATAAAAAAGTATAATCTAAAGTTTCCCATTCAATTTTATCGGAAGTTAAATTATATGCAAAAATACCCAAGTGCATCGGTAAATCAGGTTTTATAAATTTATGGAAATATATATAATCCCCAAAGAATGACTCAACTCCCAGCCAAATATTATCAGGCAGTAAAAGGTTTTTTCTAATAACCTGTTTTGTCGGAATATTTAAAATAAAATAGGACACTTCTTTAGTTGAAGTGTCCCTTGTTTCAATTAATAAATCATCCTTTTCGTTTATAAGCAAACGCCAAATTTGTTTATCCGATTTATATGATATGTGCTTTTTAAGTTTCATAAATTTAATCCATAGGTTTAAAGCGAGCAGTAAAATGTCTTAACATCGGCGCTTCGTAAGTAATCTCATATCCTTTTAATAAATTACGATTTTTATAAACTTCAATAATAACTTCTGCAACATAATCAATATGGCTTTGAGTATATACTCGTCTCGGAATTGCTAAACGAACTAATTCCATTGGGGGAGTAATAAGTTTACCGTCTTCATCGTATTTGCCGAACATAACACTACCAATTTCCACTCCGCGAATTCCGCCTTCAATATAAAGTGCACATGCAACAGCTTGTCCCGGATATTGGTGAGGGGGAATGTTAGGTACAAATCGTTTGGCGTCAATATAAATAGCATGACCACCGGTAGGCTCAATTATCGGAACACCAAAAGCGGTTATTTTTTCCCCTAAGTACTCAATGCTTCTAATTCGGTATTGCAAATAGTTTTCGTCAACAATTTCTTCCAATCCTTGAGCAATAGCTTCTAAATCGCGTCCTGCCAATCCTCCGTAAGTCGGAAAACCTTCGGTTACAATCAACAAGTTTCTGCACTGAGTGGCAAGATTTGAGTCGTTTATTGCTAAAAATCCCCCAATATTTACAAGAGCATCTTTTTTTGCACTCATTGTTGCGCCGTCTGCATAAGAAAACATTTCCTGACAAATTTCAAGTATTGATTTATCTTGGTATCCTTTTTCACGTTTTTTTATAAAATATGCATTTTCTGCAAATCTGCACGCATCAATAAATAGGGGTAAGTTATATTTTACACAAATGGCTTTAACTTGTTTTATGTTTTCCATAGAAACCGGCTGCCCTCCTCCTGAATTATTGGTAACGGTAATCATTACAAGAGGAATATTTTCCGTACCGGTATTTTTGATAAATTCCTCAAGTTTTTCTATGTCCATATTGCCTTTAAAATCGGCTCTAATTTCCGGATGTTTCCCTATTTCATTTAATAGATCAACAGCTACCGCGCCGCTAAATTCAACATTTGCCCTTGTAGTATCAAAATGAGTATTATTAGGAATAAATTTACCCTTACCGCCGACAATAGAAAACAATATTTTTTCCGAAGCTCTACCCTGGTGAGTAGGAATAATAAAATTCATTCCTGTTATTTTTTTTACGGCGGATTCAAATCGGTAAAAACTTTTTGAACCGGCATAAGCTTCGTCCCCTTCCATTATACCGCTCCATTGTTTAGCGCTCATTGCGCTTGTTCCGCTATCGGTTAAAAGGTCAATAATTACGTCATCGGCATGCAATAAAAACGGATTATATCCGGCTTTTTCCAATAATTCAAATCTTTCTTCTTTTGTAGTAAAACGAATAGGCTCAACAGATTTAATTTTGAATGGTTCAATAATCGTCTTCATCAATATTTCCTCGTTATGTTCTTTTAAGTTTAATTTTTTAATAATAAATAGTATATTAATATAACAAAATTTATTAAAATTTAAAAAGAACTAAAATAAATGTAATTTTTAATTATTGATGAAAAAGAAACTAAATTGTAGTTAATTCGTCTAAAATACGGATAAAAAAAGCAATTAATTTATAACAAACGGAGAAAAACATGGAAGAATTTGAACAATCTAATTCCGAACAAACCGAAGCAGTACAAGAGACAGCTCCGAGCCATTCAGATAATATTGTCGGTCTATTTTTAGAACCTGCGGGCACTTTTGAAAAGATGAGTTTCTTTCCGCCCAAAACAATGGATTGGTTAATACCCACTTTGGTAATTATTGTTGTGGCAATATTTTCAAGTTTTGTAATGTTTAGCAACGCACAAATTAAATATTCAATGATTGAAAAGCAAATGGAGAAAATAACCAAAAATTTTAACGAGATGGTTGAAAAAGGACAAATGCCCCCTGAAGTTGCCGAAGAGCAGTTAGAAAAAATTAGAGAAAATATGGATCAAAACATCGGCGGATTTTCGCCAATGCAAGTAATTGGTACTTTTATTGTAATATTCTTAAAGTTGTTTATTGTTGCAGGCGTATTTTTATTATTCTTTAAATTCGCTTTTAAAGGGGAAGGTAATTATAAAAGTGCTTTGGTTGCATTGGGGCTGCCTACTTACATTGCCGTAATACAAGTAATTGTAATGGTTTTAGCAGCATTAATAATGAAAAAAATGTTTTCGGGTTTAAGTGTTTCGGATTTCTTAGATTTTGATAAAGGAACTTATAAAGGTTATTTATTAAGTTATATTGACCCGTTTACAATTTGGTTTTATGCTCTGGTTAGCGTAGGTTATTCAAAATTATTCAAAGTAAACACCGTTAAATCATTTAGCGCAGTATTTGGATTGTGGATTGGTTTTACTCTGTTATTATTTGTCGTAGCTCAGTATGTTCCGTTCTTAAAGTTTTTTGGAATAGGCGCATAATTTTTTGAACATGATAATTTTTAAAATGACTTATTAATTGAAATAAATTAATGAGTCATTTTTATTTTTAAATTGTCATAATACTACAAAATGGATTGAGGGTCAATATCAACAGTAATTTTTACGTCTTTATGCCTTGCAATTTTATTGTATTCCGTTAGTACGGTGAATATTAAATTTCTTAAAATTGCGGCGGACGGATCTTGCTTAAGCGGAGTTTTTAATATTAGCTGATATCTGAATTGTTTTTTTATTTTAAATAGAACGGCGGTTACCGGCGGATTAATAATAACCGGTGAATTATATTTTTGAAGCAGTTTGTACAATTGATTAATAGCATCCAAAGTATCTTTTTCGTCTTCGCCTTTTGCTTCAATTAAGGCCAGACGGCTGAAAGGAGGATAGTTATTAAATTCACGAACTTTAATCTCCCTTTCAAAAAAAGCTGTATAATTATTTGAAAGAACGCATTGTAACACAAAATTACTTTGATTTTGTGTTTGAATTAAAACCTCTCCTTTTGTATTACTTCTACCGGCACGTCCGGCTACTTGTGTTAATAATTGAAATGTACGTTCGTCAGCTCTAAAATCAGGCATCCATAAGGTCGTTTCGGCAGAAATAACTCCTACTAATGTAACTTTGGAAAAATCCAACCCCTTTGAAACAATTTGAGTTCCGACTAATATATCTATTTCGCCTGCTGCAAATTTGTTCATTATTTCGCCGAATTTACCTTTTGTATCCAAAGTATCGCTGTCAACTCTTTCAATTTTGCAATCAGGCAAATAGTAACTCAATTCATCTTCAACTCGCTGCGTTCCTGTACCAAAATACTTTAATTGTATCGAACCGCATTTTTTACAGACTCTTGGTGCTTGTTTGGTAAAACCGCAATAATGGCACTTAAGCAAGTTTTTATCGATGTGGTAAATTAACCCCACACTACAATCATCACAAGTTTCTATTTCTCCGCAGTCGTCACAATAAATTTGAGTAGCAAAACCTCTTCGGTTTTGTAAAATAATTACTCCTTCCCCTCTTTCTTTTCTTAGTCTAATCTCTTGTATTAATTCCTTGCTAAAAATATTATCGGTTTGCTTATGTTTTTTAGCTTCAATCATATCTATTAGTTTAATTTCGGGTAGTTGTGCATTATCAACCCGTTCGGGCAATTTTAACCACATAAATTTACCGGTTAGTGCATTAAACATGGTTTCGATAGAAGGGGTTGCCGAACCTAAAACAACGGGACAATTATTCTGCTTTGCTTTAATAATTGAACAATCGCGTGCGTTAAATCGAGGGACTAAATCGTTTTGTTTATAGCTTGCGTCATGTTCTTCGTCAACAACAATTAAACCTATATTTTTTAGAGGCGCAAACATTGCCGAACGAGGTCCTATTACTACTTTATATTTACCTTTTAATATGCCCCGCCAGCTATCGTATCTTTCCCCAAGTGACATTTTACTGTGAATTAAAGTAACTTTTTTACCAAAACTGTTTAAAAAACGTGTCATCATTTGGGGAGTTAAAGAAATTTCCGGTACTAAAATTAAAACCGTTTTTTGTAGCGAAAGAGTAAGTTTTGCAAGTTCAATATATACCTGAGTTTTACCGCTTCCCGTAACGCCTTGCAGTAAAAACGGTTTGAAAGTATTTTTATTAATACTTTCCGAAATAACATCAGTAACGTTTTTTTGCATGTCCGTTAATTCAAATTCGGATATATTTTCTTTATAACTTTCCTCATAAACTCTTTCAATTTCTTTGTCAAAAACTCTAATTAGCTTTTTTGATTCCAAAGCGTTTATTGTGTTGGAACTACTTTGTGTTTTTTCTAATAGTGTTGATAATTTTATCGATTTTCCTTTAAGCGAAAGTAGCTCGAGTAATATAATTACTTGTTTTGGTGAACGTTTTTCGGAATCTGCAATAGCTCCGTATATTCTGTCAATCGATTCGGCTATTTCTACAAATTTAACTTTTTTGGGCTTTACTTTTGCTTCGTCAATTATATCTGTTATTTCAATTGCTCCAAGCTTTTCAAGAGATTTAAGGGCGGAATAAATATTCTTTTTGTTAATCGCCTTCTGTATAAAAGAAAGATTTACTTTTTCTTTTAACGCTAAAATAGTTAACATTTTATACTTAAGTGTACCTTTGTTCTTTTCTTGGAGTAATAATTTATTGCACGTATCGCAGTCCGAAATTATTATTCTGTTGGATTCAACCTCGCTCCCCGGCGGTACCGAATAGCGTAATGCTTCACCAAGACTGCATAAATAATATTCGGAAATCCATTCATAAAACTTTAGACTTGTTTCGTCAAATACGGGTGTTTCGTCAATAATATCAATTATTGGTTTTATTGTTGCATCCGTATCTTTTATGTCGGTTATACCTATTACAAATCCGGTTAGAACACGATTACCGAATGGGACTACTACGCGTACACCTATATTTATTAGATCGGTAAAATCATCCGAAACGGAATAAGTAAATGAATTTCTAAAAGGTAAAGGAAAAACAACTTTAACAAACATTTATAAAACAGCCGGTTCAAGTAATGTTAATGACTGTTTATCAGTATCAAGTTTTGCTTTAATGCCAATAGGCAAAGTAAATTTATTTACTATATGTCCGAAAGATAGACCGTAAATTGTAGGGATATTTAATGGTTTTAATCTATCTATTAATACTTGTTTTAAGTTTAATGATTCTTCAAACGAAGCATCTTTTTTCTTTTTTTCACACCCTCTAAAAACACCTAAAGCAATTCCTGCAATTCCTTCAAATTTTCCGGCGTTTATCATTTGAGTCAACATTCTATCAATCCTATAAGGTTCTTCGTTAACTTCTTCAAGAAATAGTATTTTGCCTTTTAAATCAATATCATATTTTGTACCTATATGACTTACAACAAGAGACAAATTTCCCCCCGTTAGTATCCCCTCGCAAACCCCTTCGTTAATAACGTATCTTTGAAAGTCAGTATCTTCGGGTTTTTCGTCCGTAGCAGAAATTAAGGGTAAAGTTTTTTGAGGCTCTATTAATGTATTAATAAAATAATTTAACGAAAAATCGTTATATGTTGAAGTTGCAACGGGTCCGTGAAAACAAACTAAGCCGGTTTGAGAATAAATTGAATAAATTAAAGAAGTTATATCACTATAACCGCACAAAATTTTCGGATTACGTTTTATTAAATTATAATCCAAAACAGGTGACAACCTGGGAGTGCCGTATCCTCCTCTTACACAAATAATTCCTTTAACTTCTTTATCGGCAAATAGATTTGCCAAATCATCGGCACGTTCTTTATCAGTTCCGGCTAAATATCCGTATTTAGACAATATTTTTTCGTTATATTTAGCCTTAAATCCGAGTTTTTCCATCTGCGCAACTGATTCTTGCAGTTCTTTGTCGTCAATAAAACTTGCGGGAGCTGCCAATCCTATTAAATCACCTTTTTGTAATCTTTTGGGTTTAATAGTCCTTAAATTTGTTTTTGATGATGTAAAACTTAAAATATTACTAATAGGTAACATAGCAACGGCTGTTGTTAAAGCAGCACTTTTTAATAACTCACGTCTGTTCATAGTATCAACCCTAAATAAATTTAATTTATTATATAATATATAAAAATGTTTGTTGAAATGTTAAATCAAAATTAATCAATTTATTTTTGTTTAAGGATATATATTCGTATATTTTTACTTAAGAATTGAAGAGAAATATGATGTTTGAAGATAAATTAATAAGTGAAAATAACTCGATTATACAAAGGATATTATTACCGGATAACGATAAGAATGTAAATGTTTATATAAAACGAGATGACTTGATTCATCCGGAAATATCGGGTAATAAATGGCGTAAATTAAAATATAACTTAATACATGTTATTGAAAATAAATACGATACTATGCTAACGTTCGGCGGGGCTTTTTCAAATCATATTTATGCGGCAGCTGCGGCAGGTAAAATATTCGGTATAAAAACTATTGGTATAATACGAGGAGAAGAGCATTTACCTCTAAATTCTACTCTTTCGTTTGCCGTCTCGTGCGGAATGGAATTACATTATTTAGATAGAACTACATATAGAAATAGAAATGACGAGACTTTTAGAAATAATTTGGCATTAAAATTTGGCAATCCCTATATTGTTCCGGAAGGCGGAAGTAATATGCTCGCGTTAAAAGGTGTTGCGGAGTTGGTTAAGTCAATAGGTATAGATTATGACTACATTTGTTGTGCAAACGGAACAGGCGGTACTATAGCGGGTATTATTGCGGGGTTA
>CALGLM010000422.1 GCA_937930275.1 uncultured Ignavibacteria bacterium | reverse complement strand
GAACCCCGGAAGGACTTGCATCCTTAACGGTTTTCAAGACCGCCGCATTCAACCGCTCTGCCAACTCTCCATACTAATTTATTTAAATTAGACTTTAAATATATAACAATTTTTGTAGAATGTCAACAAGCCAAATTAATACGGCATTATTTTTTTTCGGTTAATAGCTCTTCAATCAAGTTTAATTTTCTTTCTATAAATTTATTTATCTGTTTACTTTTTTTATAACCACTTTTTTTTAACAATTTTTCATATTCCGTGAACATAGTTATTGTATGGCTGCATTTATACTTTTTTAGAAGATATTTGTAAGCTTCAATAAACCTTTTATCAAGTTTATTATTTTCATACAAAAAAGCCGGGGTATTATCCGCCCCTTCCAATAAAACCGTTAAATAGTTAACAAACCTTTCTTTTGCATTTTGTTTTGCTTTAAAATGCAAATTTGAATTATATATTTTTTCCCAAGTTACCATTCTATCAACAAGGTTATTAATCGGAATAACAATTCCGGCATCTTTAAATGCTTCATTTGCAAATTCATTGCACAATACCGTAAAATATTTTACGCACTTTTCAGATAAATAATTTCCTATAGCATTTACTAAATATTTTTCGTTCGCAATATTTAAATAAACCATTCCTTCACTACTATCAAGTTTATACGAATACTTTTGAAGTTTTTTATAAAATTCAAAATCTATTTGTTTTATTCCTTTATCTTCAAGTTTTGTGTTAAAATCACCCTCATAATTGCCTAACTCGTATATTGCCTGAATATTAAAATTTTTGGAATTGTTATTAATCTCATTATTTAATTCGTACATAACATTTAAATATCTATCATAAAACAATTCGGCACTGCTATCTCTTTCACTTTCGTCTGAGTTGCCAAAAATTTTCTTAAACATAACTGCTGCCGTGTCTAAATTATTAATGCTTAAATTGCTATTTATTATTAAATATTCGCCATATTTTTCATAATTCGAAATATTACCGAAATTATCTTGTCCAAATACATTATAGCTAATAAAAATTAGTAAAATTAAATGTTTCATCACTTTACCTTTTAAATAATTTTGATTAACTTTAATATAATAATTGAACCAATAACTTAAAAGAGATGTTGGACAATTACATTATAACAAATATGGAGACTGTATGAAAAAAGTATTTCTATTTATGTTGATATTTACCGGTATCAACTGGGCACAATATTGGGAGAGCGGAGTTCAATTTAATCCGGCATATACTGCCAGCGAGTTTGATAATATAAAGGTTTCTTACGTCGTTAGAGGACTAACAAGATATTATTTTGACGAAAACATGAATTTGGAAATCGGTTTAGGTGCCGGTCAGTACAAAGGCGTGGATTTTCATAGTACTTATTTCACAACTACAATTATCCCTTTAGACGCTCGATTTAATTATTTTTGGGCAGTTGGCGAAACAATGTCCCCTTATGCTTATATCGGCTTAGGAGCTTTGTATTACAATGTAAATACTCCAAGTATTTCATGGATGTACCAATGGCCCCACAAAGAAATAAAGAAAGACGGGTTGACTTTATTAGTCCCCGGCGGTTTAGGAGTAATGATTAAATTAAGTCAGGATTGGTCGTTAGATATATCAGGCGGATTTAATTATTCATTTACGGATAATCTAAATTATTATAGAGACGGCTCACCTAAAGATGCATACTTTAATTTAGGATTAGGCGTAATCTACGGTCACCAATGGACTGATAAAGATGCTGATAACGACGGTTTAATGGATAAAGAAGAACAAGCTTTAGGTACAGACCCGTTAAACCCTGATACAGACGGTGACGGATTGAATGATTTTGATGAAGTACGAAAATATACAACCAATCCGCTTGTTGTTGATACAGATAAAGACGGCTTAAGCGATTATGATGAAGTTCTTAAGCATAAAACCAATGCTTTAATTGTTGATACGGACGGCGATACATTACCGGACGGCGAAGAAGTAAATAACTATAAAACTATTCCGGTTATTAAAGATACTGACGGTGACGGATTAGATGACAACGAAGAAATATTAAAGTACAAAACAAATCCGTTAAAAGCTGATTCGGATAACGATAGACTTAATGACGGAGCAGAAGTTAAAACTTACAAGACTAATCCGTTAGTTGCAGATACTGATAACGACAAATTAAATGACGGTGACGAAGTAGAGACCACAAAAACTAATCCGTTAGTTGCAGATACTGACGAAGACGGATTAATTGACGGTGATGAAGTTAGTCTATACAAAACAAATCCGTTAAATGCCGATACGGATAAAGGATCGGTAAATGATAAAATTGAAGTTACAAGAGGTACAGATCCTAACGATGCTAATGATGACGTTATTAAAGTAGGCGTGCCGATGATATTGGAAGGAATTAACTTTAAGACAGGCAGTGCTGATATTAACCCTGAATCGGAAGAATCATTACAAAAAGTATTAAAAACTTTAATGGCTTATCCTGATTTGGAAGTTTCAATTAACGGTTATACCGATAACGTAGGAAGTAAATCTTCAAACGTAAAATTATCTCAACGCCGTGCTAATTCGGTTAAAGATTGGTTGGTTAAAAACGGAATAAACGTAAAACGTTTAACAGCAAAAGGCTATGGTCCGGCTAATCCGGTTGCACCAAACGATACACCGGAAAACAAACTTAAAAACAGACGTATTGAATTTGTAAGAACAAAATAGTTTATTATTAATCAGTTAAATGTGTAGGATGTTTAATTGATAATTTAACAGCAATCAATATTAATCCCCCTTTCGTTTATGTTAGGGGGATTTTTTATTCTCCGCTGGCAGCTATTTTTTCGTGTATTACAATGTGTAAGCACCAATTGTTTTCTTGTTTTTACGATCTTTAAGTTTTTTAAACCTTTAATAATTTCCGGTTATAATACTTAATTATTTAATAGTTGTTATTTTGTATATGCAAAACAAAAATTAATAATTTATACTGTATTCAAACCCCAACAAAATACTAAATCCGTTTACTAATAAATATTTTGCAGCTTTAGTATTTAGTATGTTTTTAATTGATAAAGTAACAATATAATTATTTGTTCTATTGCTTAACATTAAATCGAAGGTGGTTAAAGAATTAACCTTATACGTATTAATGTTTTTAATAACCTCAATATTTCTTATGGGATCAATTTCATCGGAAACAGTCGTATTTCCATAATTTTTTATATTTATTCCGGCAATGGTATTAATAAAAGGTCTATATGTAAACAATAAATTAATTGATTTTTCGGGAATAAATAATGCAGTATAAATATCCTCACTTGTAGATTTGCTATTTGTTAAGTTTATATCCAACATTGCTCTTTTAAAGGGTAATATTTTTAATTCTACATCAGCCGTGTTAATTTCCGTACATGCCATATTCAAATTCTTAACTTCAAGTTCGTTCCCTCTTCCATATTCTTTAGTAATTAACATGTTTTTAATTTTATCATTATAAAATGAAAGTTTTAACCTGTAATATTTTTTATCCGAATATGTAAATACGGCTTCTAACGTACTTATTTTTTCTCCTATTAAATTATTCTTTGTAATATTTTTTAAATTCCCGCTGTTATAATAGTTATATATTAAATTGTCTTTATTATCAACTTGGTTATATACAGAACTATACCCAATCAACATATCCGAATTATCGGAAACGTA
>CALGLM010000421.1 GCA_937930275.1 uncultured Ignavibacteria bacterium | reverse complement strand
TCGTTTTTAAATAAACCCGGATATACAGAAAAAGAAAAGACAAATTTTATCGAAATAATTCAAAAAAGCAGTGATAAACTATTAAACATTGTTTCTGATATTTTAACCATTTCTTCGTTAGAGACTAATCAAGAAAAAACCGAAATAACTGTTGTCTCGATTAATAAATTAATTATGGATTTAATTGAACAATACGAACAAAAAGCTGTCGAAAAGACATTGACTATTTCGGCTTCGTTTGCCTTAAATGACAGAAATGGGGAAATATATACCGATAAAACAAAATTAACTCAAATAATTTCTAATTTAATTTCAAATGCCATTAAATTTACAAATCACGGATTTATTAAAGTTGATTACAAATTAATTGACGACAAATTACTCTTTTCGGTATCGGATACAGGTATAGGAATTTCTTTTGAAGCGCGTAAATATATTTTTGAAAGATTTAGACAAGCCGATAAAAGCATTCAGTTTGATTACGGCGGAATAGGCTTGGGGTTATCTATTGCAAAAGGTTTTTCGGAGTTACTCGGCGGACAAATATGGCTTGAATCCGAATTAGAGAAAGGTTCAACTTTTTATTTTACTATTCCTTATAAACCCGTTCACAATATTGATATAAAAAAAGCTGTTGATAAAAAGGGGAAAGAAAATAGAATAATTCTAATTGCCGAAGACGAAGAAATTAATTATTTATATTTGGAATTAATACTAAAAAAATTAAATTTTATTATTCTTCATGCATGGAACGGAAAAGAAGCAATAGAAGTATGCGAAAAAAACAATAAAATAGGATTGGTATTAATGGATATAAAAATGCCTATATTAGACGGTCATGCTGCGGCGCAAATGATTAGAAAAGTTAGACCTGATATTCCCATTATTGCACAATCTGCATATGTACTTCAAAACGAGCGCGCTGTTTATTCGGATTTATTTTCCGATTATCTTACAAAACCCATTCCCCTACCCGTTTTAACTAAAACCGTATTAAAATATTTCACTTAATTTTTTTTATTTACTGCTTCCAATTATTTTAGCTAAAGTAAAATTAATTTATTAACATTATTATTGCCTTAATAAGGCAATAATAATTTCCCTTGTAAGTAGGCGGAATTAAATATTATTCCACATTTTAGAAAAAGGGACCGAAAGTGTTAAAATAAATAACATTACTTTTTTAAATTATCAAGTATAATACATTTTATTGTGCTAACTTTTTTTCGTAGTACGATTTTACGTCATTCCAGCTATAATACGGAGTCATTTTCGATTCTATTGGTATTTTTACTTCTTTTTCGTTATGCAGTATTTTAACAATTATATCATTGTTCGCTTGGTTTTTATAAAAGACTAACTGAATATTTACCGCCATAGGAGTAACTTTAAAATCGCACCAAATTTTATAAACATTCTTTGGGTCATCTTCTTTTAAATTCATTCCTTCAATATCCATTAAAGTTAATAAAGGACTTATGTACGAATCGTGACCAAATCGTAAATCAGCCGAAATATTATTTTCTTTAATTGCGTTTTCCGCACAATCTAATATATTTCTCAATAATTTTTTTGAACTATCTACTGCCACTTTGCTTGTAAAAACAAGGTAAAGTTTAATATTGGCTGCCTGCCAAAGTATAAAAAGCTCGTCCTTGTTAAACACATCAGACATGTTAACGTCAAGATTATTCAAATCTTGGACATCAGCGCATAAGTAATATATTTTTGAAATAAAATCTACTTTGTCTTTAATTTTTTCGTTTACATAAGTTGTATCCGAAAAAACTTTTGTTATAAATTTATTTACGTCAAAGTTATTTGCAATAAAACTTTTACTAACTGCATTAATTGAATCTCTGTTACTATTTTTATAACTATTCCCTAAATAGACATCCCTTTTTGTTGCATTTCTTTCAATTATTATCTCGGGATTTAATTCTTTAAGTCTTTCGTTATTTGCCGACATGCTTAATATACAACGGGGTACAACTGTGGAACGACTATAAATAAAAGGCTTTTTTCCGTTTTTGGGTAAAAATATTTCCGGATAAGAATTAAACATTCGTTCCGCAATTTCTTTATGTTCTTTTATACCAAGTGATGTTACGTCACCGTATCTATTTTCGGCATCTATTACAATAGTTTTCACTCTATCAAATAAACTTTTCCCAAAAGTTGTAAGCTTGCCCGCAACATTGGCTTCGTTTAATGTATTATACGGATTGGTATAGCTTTCTGCAGGTTCCAAATATCGAGAACCGTGCCTTCCGTAATGACTGATATAAAACGGCTGATATCCTTTGGGAGGGGGTGTTAGTCTATTATCGGCAAAAATGTAAGGTTGATATACTCCGGATGCAAACCGAATATCACTTAAAAACTCATCTTTAGTTGTTTGGGAATAAATTAACGAACCACATACAAACAGATAAATATAAACAAGTAAATTCAATTTTTTCATATAACATCAATAATTTGTTAAACATAAAAAATATATTTTCTATTTAATATACTCTTTTATAACAAAATTACAAAACTACCCGTTTAAAATTATTCCCTTAAAGTTAATATTTACTTGTTATTTATTTATTAAAATGTTTTAATTTAGTAATTAATTAAGTTGTTTGCAAAAGTTTATTTTTATATCCTATACTACAAATAAAGTTAGTGATGACATTATTACCCAAAGCAATATACCCATTAAAAAAGGTTTGTATCCAACTGTTTTTATTGTATTAAGTGTAATATTAGAGCCGATTAAAAATAGGGTAATTACCAATCCTTGTCTTGAAATTTCATATATTATATGAAAAAAATCTCTAAACCCGATTAAATAAGTGTTAACCAACATTGCTAAAAAAAATACAAATATAAAATATGGTATTTTAACCTTTTTAACTTCGGATTTAAAAAACAACCCCGAAATTAAAGCAACGGGTATTATCCACAAAGCACGGGTAAGTTTAATTGTTGTTGCAATATCAAGCGCAGTTTTACCATAACTTGATGCTGCCCCTACTACAGAACTTGTATCATGAATTGCAATTGCTGCCCACAATCCAAATTGCTGTTGACTTAAGCCCAAAATATGCCCCAATACGGGAAATAATATTAGTGCCACACTATTTAACACAAAAACAACACCCAGCGCAACAGATGTTTCTTCGTTTTTTGATTCAATTACCGGAGAAACTGCAGCAATTGCGCTTCCTCCGCATATTGCGGTTCCTGTTGAAATTAAAAAGCTTGTTTTCTTTTCAACTTTAAATATTTTAGATAAAGTTAATCCGATAATAAAAGTTAAAAATATTCCCGCAATTGTATATAAAAAACCAGACTTTCCCGCCTCCAATGCTACTGCTGCGTTCATACCAAATCCAAGACCGACAACCGAAAATTGCAACAATTTATGAGTTGCAGTATGCGTTTTTTCGATATAAGGGTTGCCGAATATTAGTGCAAACATTACACCGGCTAATAACGCAATAGGAGCAGATACTTGAGGAAATGCACATAATACTAAAAACAAAATAAATAGAGCTTTGGAATAACGAAATTGTACCATAATAGAAATATTTATGTTAAGAAAAATTAATTTAATTTCTATTAAATCTATTAAATCTCATTTTGTTTCAATTTGTTATTAAATTCACTATTCAAAGTTTTTTGTTATTAAAAATAATCACTTCTTTTTCATTAAAATAATTATTAATTCTTACTATTCTTAAACGTAATTTCAGTGTTAACAAATTAAATAAATTTTTAAATATAGCTGTTGCGCTTTTTATTTACTTATGTTTTACCGTTAATTAAATAATTTTTGATCATTTAATTTTAACATTTGAATTAAAGTTTACCTAACTATTTACATTTTTAAAACTATTTATTATAATTGTAGTGTGTTTTTTTTTGATTAATTAATACACAAGTAAAATAATTTTTGTTTTGAGTGCATTTATTTTACAAGTATTTTTAATTGATTTTGGGTTCAATTAAAATATTCTCGGGGAAAGTTTAATATTAAGTTATTAGTTTTTTATTGTTAAAAGCAGGTAATAAATATCTGCTTAACGGGGATTTATTTAATCAATTTAAAAAATTAATCAAAAAAATAGCGGGGCACGTTATGAAAATATTAATATTAAATCGGTTGTTTGCAAAATTAAGAATATTTAATTTGAAATTATTATTCAATAAATATTTCAAAAAAAGCAAAGAAGCAGAAAGTTTTTGGCAGTTATTAAAAAACCCGGATTCAGAATTTGGAATTATGACCTCGTATGTTTATAACCCAAAAGATATAGAAAATAAATTGAATGAATTGAAATTTTCAAATTTACAAATGAAGCTCTCGAAATTAAAGTTATTCATTTTTTTTGATGACAGATATAAATATACCTATGAACATGAAGTTGGTGAAATAAGAGCAGAAAAGTTTTTGATATTTAAAGTTAACAAAAGAAAGGATGTAATTGATTTAATGCATGAATATGACCAACAGTGTGTTATATATAAAAAACGAAATATGTTTTATGTAATAAATAGCAATGAAATAACTGTTAAAACACTTGTTATAAAAACTAATTTTAAGAAACTATTGAAATTAAACGAAAAACATTTGAATTTATTATTTAGTGTTTTTGTTGAAGAAAAATTTAAAGAAAAAAAGTTTACATTTAAGAATATTTATGTTATGGAACGATTTTCCGGATTTAAGAGATATTTATTACTTTCAAAGTCTTATAAAATTAAGTGGTATAAATTAATTTAAGGCAAACTGATGTAAAATAATATATTGACCGTTTTAAACTTAATAATGCACTTATATTAAATACAACGTAACGAGGAAATATTTATGAAAGAAGTTAGAACATTAACCGATGACCAATTATTAAATATTATTAAAATATTAACTAATCAGGATAGAATTATTATTCATAATATTTTAAGAAATCAATATGCCATTTGGGCAAGTTTTAATAAAACCAAATTAATAATACTTGATAACGACCTTGAAGTAAGAATTGAAGAAAATTCAGAATATTGTTCGGGCAAACATTTCCCTCTAAAGAATTTAAACTTATATATAAATACTATGCACAAGTATCTTGAAACAGGAATTAATTATGGCAGTAAAAAAACAATATACGATTTAACATCTGACCAAATAGTCGATTTAGTTCAAACGGTAGTTTATCAAAATTGCATGGTATCCAGAATATCACATTACGATGAAAATATTTTTGTAAAGGTTTACTTACACGATAACCGAAAGTTTCCCGCCAAAGTTAATATCTTCAAAAACTTTGATATTCAAATAGAATATTATAATCAAGGAGGAAAAGCAATACTACATAATATTGAAAAATATATTGAGCTAATAAACTACTTTTTGGAATAAGCCGG
>CALGLM010000420.1 GCA_937930275.1 uncultured Ignavibacteria bacterium | reverse complement strand
TGATGAATAGCAAATTTTTAGGTTATTATTTGTTTACCCAATTCGTAAGTAACATAATATTCTAATATTAAATTGCCGCTAAGAATTTCTTCAGTCATAGGTATATATGCCGAATAATAATTATCGTTTGCCGTTAGGTCACCACTTTTTTCATAATTACCGTCATCTGCAAGTTGAATATCACTTAAATAATTATACTCACCGTCTGCCGACCGAAGTGCGACTGTTACATTTTTAATCCTACCTTCAGATTCTAACTTAACTGAGGTTATAAACTTTGTATTATTTGCAGATAAACTAAAATGAGATGGGGCTTGAATCATTCCTACTTTAATCGAATTTACATCAATTCCAACAACTTCGGAAGGAATTTTATCGCAACCGACATTTAAAATAATTACACCTATTAAAAAGCTAAAAAGTTTTTTCATAATAACTCACAGTTAAATTGCCCAAAGCGGGTAAAATTAGTATTATATGTATCGAGAATTTCACAACTTATCAAGTTTTTGCTCTTTTTTTGTTCAAAGTAAAAATTCTCTATACATTCTCCTAATTTAATATACTAATTTGCAAACTTACTTTTAAAATGTCAAGTAAATAATTTATCTATTATTAAAAAAGTAACTCTTTAGCAAATATTTTACATCATCGGATATTATATTCTGCTTTACATGCATAATTACAACAAAAAAAAAGGATTTACGATTTAGATTAAATTAAATCGAAAATCCTTAATTATATTCAAAATGTTTACTACTGTTATTTAACCATCATCATTTTTGAAGATAGCTTTAAATCATCCACCATTAAAGTATAAAGGTAAACTCCGCTGGCAACATTTTTACCCATTTCGTTTGTTCCGTTCCATTTTGCCATATAATTTCCTGAAGGCAAATTATCGTTAACGAGCGTTTTTATTAATTCACCATTTGAATTATAGATTATTAATTTAACATTAGCATTCGTTTTATATGTAGGCACATTAAAGTTAATAATTGTTGATGCATTAAACGGATTTGGATAATTTTGAGCCGTTAAATAGTTTTTAACTGTTGTATTAATGTCTTCTTTAACACCGGTTAACCATAATGTTGAACCTTCACCGATGTAACTTCCGTTTGAATTTGCTAAGTACACGTTAACCCAATCCGGTCTTATTGCCGTAGCCAAGTATGTATCCCGCCATTCTTCATCGGTTAAACGTAAAAAATTTAATGTTGTATAATCATAAAAGCTATATGTAGGTCCTACAAATGCAACATTATTCCCGTCCGGCATTGTTATTGCGGTTATTAATAAATCTACTTTTCCCGTACCTGCATGTTTAACGTACCCAACTATAGCACCGTTTTCATCTGCCGGTGAGGTATGATAATCTGCAACAATGTAATTCGGATCAATTAATCCGTCAAGAGATCCATTATCATAATACATTGCAGAATACCAACCATCATAACCAACTGAACAACCTTGATTATTATATCTCATCATTCTCGTTAAAAACCCTATTTCTTGAGATGACAAACTTTGATTTTCCAACTCTTTTTGTGATATTATTTCTAAAGTATCGCATGAACTCTTAAAATTTGAAAAATATTGAATTATTCTATCTTTTGCATAAAACTGACTTAAATTAAATTCATTAAAAGCTGTTATTGTTAAGTCAGAAATCGTTTTTAACGATTTATAAAAATCAGGGAATGGTTCAACATAACTATACGGATATGAACAAATGGGAATTCCCGTATAAGATTGTTTTGCATATAACAAATTATCATGTCTTAATTCAGCCCAACTTCCAAGTTGAGTATTCATTTTTTGTTGCCAGTACGCCCCCGTCCTCATAAATAGCGGAAGTTCATCTCTTTTATTTCGATCTGGTGGATTTAAAGCTTTTATTGCAGCCAGCCATGAATTATAAAAAGAAAACTGCCAAAAATCTTGCTGATAACTATCTATCATGTACCTGACTGAACCTAAATTTTGTGCATATTTATATTGCTCAATTTCGCTTTGTAATAGTTGCAAGGCAGCATCGTTACCTAATGCGAATAGTACATCTAACGGATTCGGAAGCATTCTTCTTATCGGAGTATTATTATACCTAATTTTATCATACACCACATTTCCGGTAACATAAGAATCCACAACAAACCTTTGACCGTAAAGCATAAAAGCACTTGCCGGTTTTATCGAATCACCCGAAATGCCGTTGCTTGATAACATTTGGCTTAATATCATTTGTGCTGCATACGATTTTTGCGCTAAAGCATTTTGGAAAGTTACGGTATTAATACTATCAGTAAAATAATTGGAATTATTAAAGTTTAACTCGGTTCTTAATTCCTGCAGATGTTTTAACGTTACATTGTCTTGATATCCGACAAAAAATTTAACAAGCTCTTCAATATTCTGATAAGTTGTTTGATTGTTATTTTCAATTGTTTCCAACATTAAGTACGAAATTATTATTTGTCTCTGAACGTCATTAAATGTAGGAGTCTCGACTACTCCTTTTGGTGAAATTAAATATAGTTCAATTCTTCCTAACCACATCATAGCTCTAAAATATTTGGCTAAAATCGGATGTTGTATATCAGTGTAATGACCTCTTGGCTTGAACTGGCTAAAATCAATTTTCCGGGGTTTAGTTGACAAAAAATTAATTTCTTCAGGCATTTCTGCGTAAACATAAGTTATAAAAGAATCAACCTTAGCACTATTTTCTAAAAAATATGGTTGAATACTATTATCTAATAGTTTTGCTGGAACTGTTACATAAAAATCAAGGTCTTTTAATCTTTGTTCCATTATAGTATTATTAACGTAACGATTCTCTAACATTGGGAAAGAACCCTTTATGCCTGCAAATAATTCTTGAAGTTTAGGAATAATAAATCCTATTTCACAATCTTTTAATATTGCATCATATGACCTATGAAATGCATGGAGAATTGCATCAGTACTAATAAAAACAGGCAAATCAGAATGATAAATTTTTCTTAGCTGTTCAAAAAATGATTGTTCGGCAAGTCTTTCCGTTACTACAAACCCGTTATTTCTAATTCTATCAATTTCAAAATTAGTAAGTGAATATTTTTGCATTATTGCGTCTTTAAATAATGCATCATCCCATAAATTTTGCGAAACCGCATTAAACTCGCCTGCCTCATGTAAACTTCTTATTTGAGAATAACTTGCATTTTGAAGCGAATTATAAAATTGTAGATATTCGCTCAAGTTAAAATTAGTAACTTGAGGATAAATTATTGAGGAGAAGAGAAGTAAATAAAAAATCAACTTTTTTAACATTTTATTACTCTTTTTTATGTAAAAAATAATTTAACCATAAAATATGCTAAAGTCAACAATAAAAAGGAATTATGAAGTAAAAAAGAGGGATTTATAAAAAATTTATTTTTACGGTTGTAAAAGCAGATAAGTACACCAAATAAAAGTTATTAATCATAATAAACTTTATGAGGTTCTCAGCACAATCTGCTTATCAAAAACCTATTTTAGCCCTTATAATCCGTTAATTTTTAATTAATTAAAAATATTTACGAGTGCCCGGAAAATTGACGTTTTATTTAAATAACACAACAATATTTCCACTCCCCAGTCATTTAGGGAGTGGAAAAAAGGGGTGAGCGTCCTAAATTTTAATTCTTTTAGAATTTTTTAATACAGTCCTGATAAAACTACACTTTTATAAAAATCTTTTTAGCGTATAAAATCCACATTAAACCCAACCAAATTGCTATATAAGTAATTGCCCATGCTAAAGATGCATTTATTGGAGATAACCACCAAGTAAATAAACTTTCATACAGATATCCTTTTAGAGATATTTCTGTTCCGTCAGCTTTCATCCAAGTAATTAATCCCATCGATTTTGCAACTAATCCGGAAAGAAAAAACACTGTTATCGCATTAGATCCGTAAACAATAAATGGTTTAGACCACCATGTGATTTTTTTCACATCGATTATCCAATAACAAGTTGCTAAAAATAACATTGCTAAACCGGCAGTATATAAAACGTACGAACTTGTACATAAACTTTTATTTAACGGAA
>CALGLM010000419.1 GCA_937930275.1 uncultured Ignavibacteria bacterium | reverse complement strand
AGGAACAAGTTTATTTAATTCTGTAAAAGAGACTTTTCAGAATCCCATTTATTCATGGTTTTATGTAGTTGCGGTTTCAATATTAGCATTTCATTTAAATCATGGTTTCCAAAGTGCTTTCCAAACATTTGGTTGGAATCATAAAAAATATACTCCGTTTGTAAAAGCAATGGGTACTGTAATATCATTAATTTTTGGGATAGGCTTCGCTTCAATTCCGATGTATTTTTTATTTTTTTACGGAGGTAAATAATGGTTAAATTAGATGCAAAAATACCTGCCGGTAAGTTAGAAGAAAAATGGACTAATTATAAACAAAACATGAAATTAATAAATCCGGCAAATAAAAGAAAATATGAAATAATTGTTGTCGGAACAGGTTTAGCCGGAGCTTCGGCAGCTGCTTCTTTAGGCGAATTAGGTTATAAAGTGACCGTAATAACATTTCATGATAGTCCGAGACGAGCACATAGTATAGCTGCTCAAGGCGGAATTAATGCTGCAAAAAATTATCAGAATGACGGTGATTCAATTTATAGATTATTTTACGATACGATTAAGGGGGGCGATTTTAGAGCCCGTGAAGCTAACGTGTATAGACTTGCCGAAGTTAGCAATAATATTATTGATCAGTGTGTAGCTCAAGGTGTTCCGTTTGCCAGAGAATATGGCGGACTATTGGATAATAGATCATTCGGCGGCGCACAGGTAAGCAGAACTTTTTACGCAAAAGGACAAACAGGTCAACAATTGTTACTTGGTGCATATAGTGCATTAAGTCGTCAGGTTAAACTTGGAAACGTAAAATTATTTACACGAAGAGAAATGCTTGATTTGGTTGTTGAAGACGGAATTACAAAGGGAATTGTAGCCCGCAATTTAATTACGGGAGAAATTGAAAATTATAGCGGGCATGCAGTAATTTTAGCAACAGGCGGTTATTCTAATGTATTTTTCCTTTCTACAAATGCAATGAATTGTAATGCGACCGCAGTTTGGCGTGCACATAAAAATGGTGCTTTATTTGCAAATCCGTGTTTTACTCAAATACATCCTACATGCTTACCGATTCATGGCGAAAGTCAATCTAAATTAACTTTGATGAGTGAGAGCTTAAGAAATGACGGTAGAATTTGGGTATCAAAAGTAAAAGGGGATAAAAGGAAACCTAATGATATTCCGGAAGAAGAGAGGGACTATTACTTAGAAAGGAAATATCCTTCGTTCGGAAATCTATCACCTCGCGATATTTCTTCAAGAAGTGCAAAAGAAGTATGTGATGAAGGCAGAGGAGCTGACGGTGGTGATGCTGTTTACTTAGATTTTTCGGATGCTATTAAAAGATTAGGAAAGGCAGCTATTGAAGAAAAATATGGTAACTTATTTGAAATATATGAAGTAATTACGGGTGATAATCCTTATGAAACTCCGATGAAAATATATCCGGCTCCTCACTACACAATGGGGGGATTATGGGTTGACTATGAATTGATGAGTAATTTACAAGGGTTATTTGTTTTAGGGGAAGCTAATTTTAGTGATCATGGCGCAAACAGATTAGGTGCAAGTGCACTTATGCAAGGTCTTGCCGATGGTTATTTTGTAATTCCTTATACAATTGCTAATTATTTGGCAACTGCAAAACCAAGTAAAGCTTCAATTGAATCGGAAGCATTTAAAAAGGTTGCAAGTAAAAATAAAGAGATGATTAAAAAGTTGCTGAATATAAACGGAACTAAAACAGTTGACGAAATACATAAGCAGCTTGGCAGAATTATGTGGGATAAGGTTGGAATGGCAAGAACGGAAAAAGGTTTAAAAGAAGCTATTGAAGAAATAAGGAAACTACGTAACGAATTTTGGACTAATGTTAAAGTTGTAGGCGAATCGGAAGATTTGAACCAAACATTAGAAAGAGCCGGTAGATTAGCAGACTATTTAGAGCTTGGTGAACTAATGGCACTTGATGCTTTAGATAGAAACGAAAGTTGCGGCGGTCATTTTAGAGTTGAATATCAAACAGAAGAAGGGGAAGCACTAAGAAATGATGACGAATTTGCATATGTTTCCGCTTGGGAATTTAACGATTTAAGTAATTGGACATTGCACAAAGAACCGTTAAATTATGAATTTGTTAAATTAGCTCAAAGGAGTTACAAATAATGAGTGAAAATAAATTAAACTTAAAACTTAAAATTTGGCGTCAAAAATCACCAAAAGATAAAGGCGGATTTATTGAGTATTCGGTTTCAGTTTCTCCCGATGCTTCTTTTTTAGAAATGCTTGATGAATTAAATGACGGATTAGAAAGAAAAGGATTTGAACCGGTAGCTTTTGAAAGTGATTGTCGTGAAGGTATTTGCGGTACTTGCGGATTAGTAATTAACGGCGAACCTCATGGTCCGTTGCCACGTATTGCTACTTGTCAATTACATATGCGAAACTTTAAAAACGGAGATGTAATTTATGTAGAACCGTTTAGAGCTAAAGCTTTTCCTATTATTAAAGATTTAGTGGTTGATAGAAACGGTTTGGATAAAATAATTCAAGCAGGCGGATTTATTTCTGTTAATACCGGCGGAGTACCTGATGCAAATGCTATTCCTATTCCAAAAGATAAGGCAGCCGAAGCTTTTGATGCTGCTGCGTGCATTGGTTGCGGAGCTTGTGTTGCGGCTTGTAAAAACGCAAGTGCAATGTTATTTGTTAGCGCAAAAATTTCTCAGTTTGCATTGTTGCCTCAAGGTGAACCTGAAAGAGCGGAAAGAGTTAATAATATGATTAAAGTTATGGATGAACTTGGTTTTGGCAGTTGTACTAACACATATGCTTGTGAAGCCGAATGTCCTAAAGGGATTTCTATAAAAAATATTGCTCGCTTAAATCGAGAATTTTTAAGAGCGAAGATTTTTCGCTAAAATAGTAGATTAGTTATTAACAGGGGATAAAGTCAATTGGTTTTATCTCCTGTTTTATTTTAAACGGTACTCTAAAATTTTTTAGTTTATGTTAAAAAATAACTAAATGCTTTTATTTTGAATTTATTATCAAATTTATTTATACAACATCCTCATTATTTTGGAATTTTTATAACCGAATTAAAAACGTATATTTGTATATTAGAAAAATAACTTATTAAATAAAAATTACTTTTTATGTTTCAAAGAGAGATTCAATTTATTACTGATTTTACTATAAATAAAATCAAAAATTTAGAAAACAGTATATCAATTAGCGATTTAATTAAAGCGGATGTTCATCCGGCTATAATAAACTATTTTGTAGGTCAAATAGGAATAATGATGAATTCCGAAAGACAAAAAATTATTAAAGAATCGATATTTGATTATTCCGGAAAATCAATTAACAAATATTTTAATTTAATTGATGAGGAATTGAAAAAGAAAACTAAATTTGATTCCTCAATGGTTATTAAAGCGGTAAATATTTCTGTCTCGTTTCACATTAATCATATTGTTAGGCCAAAATTTACTTTGGTAAAATTTTTATTTAATAAAGAAGAAGAAAAAAGTACCCATGATATTAAGCTTTTGCTTAATAATTTTTATTATTACGATTATTATTCTGATTTAATTATTAAATACTTAGAGAAAAAAAAGATTGAAAAATTATTACGCGAAGAGTTTGAAGAGATTTATGATAAGATAGATAAATTAATAATTGACTCATATTCATATTCGTTATTTGAAAATCATATAAACGGTATTTGTGATTTTATAAATATTGGTGATGTTAATAAAAATAAAATGCAGCTTTATGCATTTGAATTATTCTTGGGGGAAAAAGGATTAACAGAATATATATTACTTCTTAAAGAAAACTATGGGGATGATCTTAAATTAAAAATTGATAAAAACGAATTATTAAATTTTGTAAAAAATAATCCCTTAAATGTTGTAAAACAAAATAGGAAATTTAAGTTAGAACAAGCGGAAGAAGAAAATTTAATTCCCAACAGTTTACAAATTAAAAAAGAAGAAGAAAATATAATAGAAGCAAGGGAAGTAGTAGTAAATATTACTTCGGAAAGTAACTTGCCGGATAATTCAAATAAAACGGATGAAGAAACAGTCAGCAAGCTTAACGAGTTGACAATTGAAGTTAGCGATGAAAAAACTGAAGAAACAGTAGAAAATATTTTTATTGAAGAAAGTATTAATAATGATGAA
>CALGLM010000418.1 GCA_937930275.1 uncultured Ignavibacteria bacterium | reverse complement strand
TGCTGCTGTTCAACACTTAAGTTATAGCTTCTAATAGAACCTTCTTTTCCTGCACTGGTAGTTGCATCACCGCTTGCCCCGTCTTTATCGTCACCGCCACATCCTACCAATACGGCAATTAACAAAGCAAGCATATATTTCATCAATTTCATTGCAACCTCATAATCAATTTTGGTTACTTATATTTAGAGTTAAAGAATTATCAAATTTCCAATCTATTTTTTTATCTTTGAAAACTCATCCAAAAAATAAGCAGAACTGTAAAGCCCGTATTCAAAGTTTTTAATTAAAAAATGTTCGTTTGGCGAATGAATATCATCAGTGTCAAGTCCAAGCCCCATTAAAATTGTCGGAGCTTTTAATATTTTTACAAATTCTACAACAATAGGAATAGAACCGCCTTCTCTTGTAAAAACTGTTTTTTTACCAAAAGCTTTTTCTGTAGCTTTTGAAGCTGCCATAATTGCGGGACTATCAATAGGTATAACAATAGGAAAACCACCATGCATTTCGGTAACTTTTACTTTAACACTTTTTGGAGCTATAGTTTCTATATATTTTTTAAATTCTTTTGCTATTTTATGCGGATTTTGATTTGGAACTAAGCGCATACTAATTTTAGCGGTTGCTTTAGAAGGTAATACGGTTTTTGCTCCTACACCGGTAAATCCTCCAAAAATTCCGTTACAATCCAAGGTTGGTCTTGTCCATAGTTTTTCTAAAGTTAAGTATCCTTTCTCACCGGTTAATTCTTTAACTTTGTACTCTTTACACATTTTTTTATCATTAAAATTTAGATTTTTTATATTGTCTTTTTCAACTTTGGTAAGTTTTAAAACATCTTTGTAAAAGTTCGGAATAGTTATTCTACCGTTTTTATCATGTAATTTTGCAATCATTTTAGCTAATTCGTTAATTGGATTAGCAATTGCACCGCCGAAAGAACCGCTGTGTAAATCTCTATCCGCACCGGTCACTTCAACTTCCATATAACACAATCCGCGCAAACCGTAGTTTATTGTACGTATATCATTATCGTATACACTTGTATCACTAATTAATACGGCATCACATTTTAATAAATTAGCCTTTTCTTTTATAAACGAATATAAATGAGTACTTCCTACTTCTTCTTCGCCTTCAAAAATAAATTTAATATTTACCGGCGTTTTTCCTACTGTTTTTAAATAACTTTCAACGGCTTTAATATGAACATAATTTTGTCCTTTATTATCGTTTGCCCCACGTGCATAAATTTTTCCGTCTTTAATTACGGGTTCAAAGAGTGGAGAGTCACATAATTCTAATGGATCAACAGGTTGTACGTCATAATGTCCGTATATTAAAACTGTAGGTAAATGTTTATCGACAATTAATTCCCCATACACTATCGGATGCCCCGCAGTAGGAAATATCTCCGTTTTGGGGATACCTATTCTTTTTAACTCATCTTCAATAAATTGTGCACATTTTACAATATCCTCTTTATTCTCTTCTAATGTGCTAATACTCGGAATTCTTAAATAAGCTAATAATTCGTCCAGAAATCTCTCTTTATTACTTTCAATGTAACCTAATACTTGTTCCACAATTTCCTCTAATTTTAATAAATTCAAATTTTTAAATTTATTATTTTATTTACACTTAAACAAGGTAAACAATAAAATTTTGATAAAAGTTTATCAAATTGTAAAATGATAATATAAAAAAGTTTTAAAATTCTTAAATTTGTAACATAATATTAAAAATTTTATAATGATAATTTATAGATATATTCTTAGAAATCACATTGCTCCGTTTATTTTTTCTAACGTTACGTTAATTGCTGTGTTTTTGCTTCAGTTTTTAATGAAATTTGCCGATAAACTTGTTGGTAAAGGACTTAGCACTTGGGTAATTATACAACTTATTGTTTATAACTTAGCCTGGATGGTTGTACTTGTTGTTCCCATGGCGGTTCTTGTTGCAACTTTAATGGCATTTGGAAGTATGGCTCAAAATAATGAAGTGGCAATTTTTAAAGCTTCCGGTTTAAGTTTATACAAAATGATGATTCCTCCCCTTTTAGGTAGTCTTTTGGTAGCTTATTTATTAATTCAATTTAATAATCACGTTTATCCAAATGCAAACCATGCCGCACGTGTTTTAGGAAAAGATATATCTCAAAAAAAACCTACTTTATCATTAGTCCCCGGAATTTTTAGCCAAGAGGTTCAAAACTTTGCTATATTATCACGCGAGATTGACCCAAAGACAAATGAATTATCAGATGTAACTATTTACGATTACTCAAGCCCTTCAAAAGTTAACATTGTTACTGCAAAAAAAGGGAAAATATATTTTACGGCTGATCAAAAAAAATTAATGCTGGATTTATCTAACGGCGAAATTCATGAATCGGAAGTTGTTAATTTTATTCCTTATCGTAAGCTTAAATTTACAAGACATAAAATTGCAATGGACGCTTCTCAATTTTCGTTTCAGCAGTCAAGTAACGATTTATCACGCGGTGAACGAGAAATGGGTGCAAAAGAGATGCTTGTAATAGTGGATAGTTTACAACAAATAGAAAATAAGTTTTATACGGAATTGAACGATAGAGTTAACCGTGCATTTAAAAATGATTCAATATATGCTTACAATAAAGTTAAGTTCAGCTCGGTTAATTTACGCGGAATCTATTTTAGAGTGGAAGATAGATTAAAATCGGTACAAAGCAGTATTACGGTTAGTACACGCCAAATTGATTATAACAGAATGAACATGAATGCTTTTTGGGTGGAAATTCATAAAAAATATTCAATACCGTTTGCTTGCATTGTATTTATTTTAATCGGTGCTCCTTTAGGTACTATGTTAAGAAAAGGAGGTTTTGGCGTTGCCGCCGGTGTAAGTTTAGTATTCTTTTTAATTTATTGGGCTTTTTTAATAGGCGGAGAAAAATTAGCCGATCGAAATTTATTATCACCATTTTGGGGAATGTGGGCAGCAAACTTTGTTTTGGGTGCTTTCGGAATATTTATTACTTATAAGGCAGCAAAAGAAAGAATTGAAATTAGATTTGATTTTATAACTAAACTTATTCCGAAAGCTTGGAAACAGCAGAGTGAAGATGAAAATTCTTGATAAATATCTTATTAAACAGTTTATTCAAACCATTCTTTTTGGATTGCTTGCTTTTACTTTGTTATTTGTTTTAATAGATTTAATGGAAAAGCTTGATGATTTTATTGACCAAAATGTTCCTAATTATATAATTTTACAGTATTATTTAGTTTTTATTCCCGAAATACTTAGATTAATGATTCCGGTTGCAGTTCTCCTTTCTGCTTTATTTACAGCGGGTAAACTTGCAAATTTAAATGAATTAACGGCAATTAGGTCTGCGGGTATTGGGTTATTTCGTTTTATGTTACCTTTTATTATTACATCTTTTTTCATCTCGATTTTTTCAATTTATTTTGGCGGTTATGTAGTACCATATGCAAACAAACATTTAACTTATATCGAACAAAACTTTATGAATAAGAATGTGTTTAGGGCAGGAAATAATATTTACTTTCAAGATACTAAAACAAGAATAGTTTCCATAAGCTTTTTTGATGTAGTTAACAATGTTGCCCATCGAGTTAGTATTCAAGAGTTTGATAAAAACGATATCACAAAAATGACGGCAAGGATTGACGCAATTAGAATGCAATACGATTTTAAGAAAAAATTTTGGGTATTAAAAGACGGCACAAGTAGAGTATTTTACAATGATAGAGAAAATTTTGAGAAATTTGCTACTAAAGAGATAGATTATTTAAATTTTATACCAGAAGATGTTATTAAAAAACAAAGAAAACCTGAAGAAATGACATTGCCTGAACTATATAAACAAGCAGTTGACGAACAAAAAGCCGGAAACGATAGTACAAGGACATGGATTGATTACCATTCCCGTATAGCTTTTGCTTTTAGTAGTATTATTGTTGTTCTGTTTGGGCTTCCGATATCTTCAAATAAAAGAAGAGGCGGTGTAGCATTACAATTCGGAGTTAACTTATTAATTACGTTTTTATATTTAGTTTTTATGAAAATTAGTCAAGCATTTGGCAAAAACGGGGTAATGAACCCCGTTTTAACTGCTTGGTTTGCGAATGTCGTGTTTTTAATAGCTGCTGTTTTTAATATTTTTCGTTCTCGGAATTAATTATAGTCATTTAACTAAAATCATTCCTTTTGTATAGGTCGATTTTTCCGTTATTAATTGGTAGTAATAAACTCCGCTGGATAATCCGCCAAATCTACCAGCATCAAAAACAAATTCATGTGTTCCGGAATTCAATCTTTCATCAACTAAAGTTGTAACCAGCTTTCCGAGTACGTTGTATATTCTTAGTACAACATTTGTAGGATTTTTTAACGAAAACTTAATTGTAGTACTCGGATTAAACGGATTAGGGTAATTTTGATATAAGGTAAAATCCGGCTCGGTTATACTTTCCACACTGCTAATTTCACCTTTATATATAATTTTGAATGCATCCGCAACCACATTTCCGTTTGCCATATCATCAACCTTAAGTTGAATAATGCCGGGAGATTTGATTTTTATATCAGATAAATAGTTCCAATTTCCGCCGTCTGTTTTTTGTGATTTTTCAATAATATTTTCTTCGCCGTTATTTAAGATAGTAAAACGAGTATTGGATGCATTATCGGTATCATCCTGCCACCAAGCAAAAATAGAATACTCACCTGTCGTTAATTCTTGACTTGTATAAGTAACATTGTTTAAGCCAAATCCTTGTGCTGCGGCATAAAAATTATCGCTAAAATATCTTGTTCCCCAATTATATTCATTCCATTCTCCGACCTTCACTGCATTTTTATTATCCAAGATTTGATATTTTGGGTGACTTAGTTCTAAAAAGTCAGCAACTGCATATAATGTTTTAAAACCGAGTTCATATAAATTATCGTTGGTTACAACTGTACCGTTTGAATAATAATCATAAGGAGTTTCATAAGTCATTGCAACCGGCGTTTCACCGTAATTAGCCCATAACCAACCTTCCGGATAAACTGCACTTAAGTTAGATTCATCAATATCTGATTGCGGGAAATAATCATTATTCGAAGTATTTAAATAAGCTAACTGATATTGCCTGCGGTAAAAAAGATCACTTGTAGATGATGCCGTATGAACATAAAATGTACACATAGGAGAAGCTATTGAATGCAAGTTTAAAGCCGTATTTATTACTTTCTGATTACAAACTTCCGTCATCCTTGCTTTTAGTAATTTAACTTCGGTCGTTGTTTGGTCTTCGGCTTTATTCCAATTTGATTCAAGGTCAACTCCGTCATAATTTGTTCTACTTCTACCGTAATAAACACCGTCAGGGTTAGTTGTAGGAACTAAATGAAATTCAATATTCTTACGTAAGAAAACGGCATAATCATCGTTTTGTAACAACCTATTTACAAGCCCTTCAAAATGGTAAGATGATGGGGTTTCACCGGGATGAGTTCTTGCATGAATCCATACTACATATTTTTCGCTTACAGGTATAAAAGGATCAGTTATTACTAATTCTTTTATCGGTAGATTATGATTAGTATATCCTATTATGTTTTGAGTACATTCAGGATTTTGAGTCCAATAACTTATTTGTTCGTTTAATCTACTTAACGTGTAAGGTGTATAATAAGAAACAAAAACCGTATCTTCTTCAAATGTTTTCTGAAAAACATTCATTGAAGGAGATTCTGATAGTGTAAATCGATTATAAGTTTTGTTATCATAACTGTACATCGCACGTTTTACGTCACTATTAGTAACATTTACACGAATATATCGATTTTTTACCCCGGTTATTCTAAAATAAAACCATCTGCCCCCTATATCCTGCTTTGTTGTTACTTTAAAAGTAACTGAATCCGTTGTAGTTACCGTATTTAGATTTCCACTCTCAAAATTTGCATCAAACTTAACTTGTCCGTTAATAATTACAGCCATAAAGCATAAAATCAATAATTGTTTAAACAATCTAACCTCACATAAATTAATATTTACCCATACAAATTAATAAAAATAGAATAATAATCATAATGTAAAAATTTGTTGGTGTAATATGTGACAAAAATTTGCATTAAAATGTTTATAATTATATTCTTTCCATGGCAGAATTTAATAAAAATTCTATATCGTTGGCAAATTTTGTTACATTTTCGTTATTTGTTAAATTGATAAACGGTACCGGATTCATTATTGAAATTTCAACATCACCGTTTTGATGTTTTTGAATTACAACAGAGCAAGGAAGCATTACCCCAAGTTTATCATCAGATAAAAGCGCTTTATGGGCAATTTTAGGATTACAAGCTCCAAGTATTTTATAATCTCTGAATTCTTCGTTTATTCTTTCTTTAAGCGTTTTTTTTACGTTAATTTCAGTAAGAATGCCAAACCCTACATTTTTTAATTCTTCCCTAATTCTGTTTTCTGCTTCTTCAAAAGATAAATTTACTACTTTTGATATATGATAAGACATAAAACCTCCGTTTTTAATTATAAACAGAGGTTTTGTCTTAAAAATTCAATATCACTTATTACTTAAATCCTGTAAATATTTTACGGTTAATCTAACACCGTAGGCAGTGTTGTAATTATCAGAATAACTATTTAATTTATATGCTATTGAAGGACCTGCGATATCTAAGTGTGCCCAATTTATTGATTCATCAACAAAATGCTCTAAGAATTTTGCAGCGGTAATTGCTCCTCCCCATCTTCCGCCTACGTTTTTAACATCAGCCAGTTTACTTTCTATCAGCGAGTTATATTCATCCCACATAGGAAGCTGCCATAAGCGCTCGCCGACAGATTTTGCAGCATTTAGCAAATTATTTGCATAATCGTCATCGTTAGCAAATAATCCCGCTGTAAACTCGCCCAACGCAACTACACATGCACCGGTTAAGGTAGCGTAATCAATTAAGTAATCAGGTTTTTGTTTGCATGCATAATACAAGGCATCAGATAGTATAATTCTTCCTTCTGCATCCGTATTTCCTACTTCAATTGTTTTTCCCGAAGCAGTTTTTATAATATCGCTCGGCTTATAAGCATTACCGCTAATTACGTTTTCAACTGCCGGAATAACGCCTATTAAGTGAACGGGTAATTTTTCTAAAGCTGTTGTTTTAAATACGCCCATTACTACACCGGCTCCTGCCATATCTGCTTTCATCTCAATCATCCCTTCGGTAGTTTTTAGCGATAAACCTCCGGCATCGTACGTAACCCCTTTTCCCACTAATGCTATTTTTGCTTTAGCTTTTATTTTTGGCTTGTATTCAAGAACAATCATTAACGGGGGATTTGTACTTGCTCTACCAACCGAAATAATTCCGTTCATCCCCATTTTTTTTAATTGTTCAAAATTCATAACTTTTACGCTAATTCCTAATTTTACAAGTTCATCTTTAGCACTTATTGCTAAGGTTTGCGGTGTTAATACATCCGGAATTTCGTTAACTAAATCGCGTGTATAGTAAACCCCTTTCATTACATTTTCTGCTAATTTAATTGCATCGCCAACTATATTTTTATTTTCGCTAACAAAATAAACTTTTAAATTTTTAACGCTTTTTTTATCGCTTTTGTATTTATCAAATGCATAGTTCCCTAACAATATTCCTTCTACAAAAGATTGATAAAAGCTTAAATTATTATCAAAATATTTTTCAAATTCGGTAAATTCGGGTAATTGAATATATAGCGAACTAACCGGTTCATCCGATATTTCTTTAATAATTTTTGCACAATAATTCCTAAAATAATCGTTATTAAATTTTTTATCTACCTTTATTTTATTAATTATAGTTAAATAAGGATTATCGTCAAATCCTTGAATTTTAACTTCTTTATACTCTTTGCTATCAATAAGTTTTTTATGAATAACGGCATTAAGTTTTATGTTGTTTTTAATTAAAAAGTCTTCTACTGTTTTTGCCAAATTTTCGTCATTATTAAAAAATTCAATATTAACGGATGATTTTTCAAAAGCACTATCCTGCGGTTTTGTTTTAATTGTAATGTTAAACATTTTATTCTCCGTAAGTTTTAATTAATTCTTCGGCGTCTTTAATAATTAAACTTTTGTATTCAAAAACTGATTTATTTATCATTCTAATTCCCGAAGCATTTAAATGTCCCCCGCCGCCATATTTCTTAGCCAATATATTAACCGGTATTTTTCCCCTACTTCGTAAACTTACTTTAAACCCGTCTGTTAATTCAATAAAAAGCATCCCCACTTTTATCCCTTTTATTGTTAAAGTATTATTTACAAAACCGTCAATTTCCGACTCTTCTACACCGTAATTATTTATTAAATCTTGAGTAATTAAATAATAACAAATATTTTTTTCTTCATTTATCATTAAATTAGAAAGCATTAACCCCAATAATTTAATTTTTTCTATATTAGATTTTTCATAAACATTAATATAAATTTCGTTTGGTTTGATACCAAGCTCTAAAAATTCTGCAATTATTCTATGAGTTTTGGGAGATGTTCTCTCAAATCTAAATGATCCTGTATCTGTCATAATTGCGGCATACAAACAGTATGCTATGTTATAGTCAACCTCGCAAATACCTGTAGCTTTTATAAAATCATAAATTATTTCACCCGTTGCACAATTTTCGGTTAATGAAATAATGTAATCTGTAAAGTTTTCCGGATATTCATGATGATCAATGCAAATTTTAACTTTGTTAAACTTATTAAAAACTTCTGCCATTAATTTTGTTCTGTTAATAGCGTTTAAATCCAAAAATATTACTGCATCACTATTTAATATAACATCATCATGTATTTTACTATTATATACTTCCAGTACACTTTCAGTGTCTAAGAATAATAAGTTTTCGGGAGTAGTACTGTAATTAATTATCCTTATTTCTTTATCTAACTTTTTAAGAATATAATACATTGCCAATTCGCTACCCAAAGCATCTGCATCAGGATTAACATGGCACGTAATAATAAATTTGTGGTTTTTTAAAATTAAATCTTTTAGATCTTTAAATTCAAACATAATTCCCGCTAATTGCCTTTAAAATAAAAAAAGCCCCTCTGCAATTGCAGAGGGGTTAAACTAATTCTATACTTCCCAAGTATTTGCGTTATATAATAGTGATTTTAAATCACCTTTTCCTTTTTTGGTAGTAACCATCTCTACTTGATTAACTACTGCTTCATCATATGTTTCTTTACGAATATTGCGATAAACACCAATAGGAGTGGGCATACCCGAATGATCGACTAAATGAGCTAATATAAACGCTCTAATAGGATTTGAGTCATATTCATCATGTACCCAAGCATCGTTAATAGAGTTATTCGGATCATTCAAATCAATTATCTTTGGAGTAAATCCTTCAAGCTTTATAGCTTTATCGTTGTTTTTACCAAAGACCATTGGTTTACCGTGTTCCAAAACCAATACGTTATCTGCTTTGGTCTCTTTATCCGTAAATTTTTCAAAAGCGCCGTCATTAAAAATAACACAGTTTTGGTATATTTCTATAAAAGCTAATCCTTTATGTTCAGCAGCTTTTTTAATCATTTCCTGCATATGTTTAATATCTCTATCTAAAGTCTTTGCTACAAAAGTAGCCTCGCTGCCTAAAGCTAATGACATAGGATTAAATGGATAATCTACTGCACCGTATGGACTGCTTTTAGTTATTTTTCCTTTTTCGCTTGTGGGTGAATATTGTCCTTTGGTTAATCCATAAATTCTATTATTGAACATAAGGACTTTTAAATCAACATTTTTACGGCAAGCATGAATAAAATGGTTACCGCCTATACTCATTAAATCACCGTCTCCGGTAGCAACCCAAACAGATAGTTCAGGACGTGCAACTTTAAGACCTGTAGCTAGATCGGAAGAGCACACGTCTGAACTCCAGTC
>CALGLM010000417.1 GCA_937930275.1 uncultured Ignavibacteria bacterium | reverse complement strand
GTTGGGGATGTATAATTTGCACCGTTAGGTATTACTATATCAGGCATAATATCCGGCAAAGTTGTTGTGTTTACCGTTACGTCAGGTTTGCAGTATATTCTTCCTACGTTATTTGCATTTGTATTTCCCCAAGGACTTTGCCAATGTGTACGTGTAGTACTAACACGCATTGGGTCTCCTTCAAATAAATAGTCACAATCCCAAATGCTAAAGTTCAATTCAACTACATCACCTTCTACTTTTGTTGCGTCATATCCCAATACTGCTAAATCAACAACCATTTCAGTGTACCAGCCTTTATCTTTAACACCGTCATTAGATTTACCGTCAATATAAGTAACAGCGTTCCAAGCATCAATTTGTTCCGGAGTTCTACCTGCACCGGTCCAATCTCCAAATTTACCTACAAAACGAGGAGGTCTTCCTACCCAAGCAGATGCAGTATCAGCCAAACCTTCTAACCACCAAGTATAAAAATACTCGCCTGCAGGTGCCGGTCTTGTTGTACTTCCTACTTCTTTAACCGACATTAATATTCCGTCCCAACGTGCCCAATCTCTTTTACTGCCTACCGATGAATCGGGAATGCTAAATCCTAAGTATAACTTATTTCCTTTTACCAAGAATTTAACTACTGCATTTGTAGGGTCTGTAATTGCATCAGGTTGAAACTCTTCTCTCCAACCGCTTGTAGGTAATCCGGAATCATATCCGTATCTAATAACTAAGGATTCTGCTTTAGCCCATTCCGGTTCGTTAAAATGACCGTCTAAAGTTATAGTAGCATCCCCAATGCTACGTGCCCATATTGCATCTTGTCTTTTTGCATACTGCCCCATTATAGTGGTAGCAAACAAAAAGCCGAGAAGAATTAAGCTTACAAATTGTCTGTTGTGTTGTGTCATGCTGTCTCCGTTTTATTTGTTTTATGAAATATCATTTTATCAATGTAAACGTTTACATTTATAGCAAAATGCCAAAATTTAAATTAATTGTCAAGTTAAAAATTAAATTTCCTCGCTTTTTTTCATTCTTTTACTCCACCCATCATTATTCCTTTTATATAATATTTTTGTAATGCTAAAAACACAAGTATAACCGGAATAATTGTAATAACTGAACCTGCCATCATCAATTCGGGATCTTTTGAGTGTTCACCCATTAAATTTGCAAGTGCAACGGGTAATGTGTACATACTATTATCAGTTAATACTATTAGGGGCCACAAAAAGTCGTTCCACGTGCCTAAAAAAGAAAAGATTGCCAATGTAACCAAAATAGGTAAACATAAAGGCAATATTATTTTATAATATACTTGAAAATCATTCGCCCCGTCTATCCTTGCCGATTCTATTAAACTATCAGGTATTGATAAAGCATATTGTCTAATCATAAATATACCAAAAATATTTGCCATCCCCGGTATTATTATCGCAAAATACGTATTAATAAGTCCCATATATTTTAATAATAAAAACAATGGTAGCATAGTAACTTGTGACGGTATTATCATACTGCTTAAAAGTAAGTTGAATAACTTGTCTTTTCCTTTAAATCTCATTTTTGCAAAAGCATAGCCCGCCATTGAATTAAATAATAACGACACTATAGTAACAAGAAGCGATAAAACCAAACTATTTACAAAATTATTGCTTATACTTAACCTATTAAACAAATTATTATATTGTGTTAACACCGGTTGATCGGGTAAAAACTTTGGAGGATAAACATTTGCTTCCCCGTCACCCATAAATGATGCACTAATCATCCATACAAAAGGCGCTATTGTTAATAAAGAGAAAAAGATTAGACTAAAATGTACGGCAAAACTTTTTATGTTTTTCATTTTTCAGCCCCCTTTAATCTAAATTGAATAACAGTACCGATTAAAATTATTGCAAACAGCACAAATGCCAAAGCTGCTGAGTATCCCATATTCCACCACCTAAAACCTTCCTGATACATATACTGTACAATACTAAGCGTACTGTTTAACGGTCCGCCTTGTGTCATTATATAAGGTTCTGCAAATAGTTGAAAGAACCCTATCATTGTTATTAGGCTGATAAAAATTGTAGTAGGTGCAAGCATTGGCAAAGTAATATGCTTAAATTGTTGGAACTCGTTTGCTCCCTCCAAATAAGCTGCTTCATACAAATGTTCCGGTATGTTTTGTAAACCGGCTATAAAAATAATCATATTATAGCCAAAGTTTTTCCATACTGCCATAATTATTATTGCAGGCATCGCAAATGTTGAATCGCCGAGCCAATCGATAGGGTTCACGCCAAAAAATTCTAAAAAATAATTTAAAAGACCTGCTCGCGGATTATAAATAAATCGCCAGACTATAGCAACCGCAATTAATGTGGTTACCACAGGTATAAAATAAGTTAATCTAAATATTGATTTGAATTTTACAATTTTTGCATTTAATATAATTGCTGCAAATAAAGAAACAGCCACCGATAGCGGACCCGCACTAATAACAAAATAAAATGTGTTTTTTAATGCGGTCCAAAATAAGGGATCTTCAAATATTCTTGCATAATTTTTAAATCCTATAAACCGTGCATTATCCATACTACCGAGTGCGTATATATCAAAATCAGTAAAACTTATTACAAGTGCCGCAATAACCGGTAAAAAGAAAAACACAAATATTGCAGCAATAGCAGGGAATAAAAAAACATAGGCAGCATTTATTTTTATATTCTTCATTATTTTTCCCTTGCCCCTTTTGAAAGCATGTATCTTCTTTTTTCTAATATTATATTTACATCATCATCTAAATTCCTTAAAGCTTGTTCAATTGTCATCGCTTGTTTGGAAGCTATTTCGGCATATTGTTGAACTTTAGAAAAAGCAATTTGCTCCCATTCAGGTATTTTGGGTGTAGGAGTGACATTTTCAAATTGTGTTTTAAATGCTTTAATGTAAATGTTATTTTTAATGGCAGGCTCTTCCCATGCACTTTTAACCGAAGGAAGATCGAACAAATAATTAAAAAACTTTACCTGCACATTCGTCTCGGAAAGATATTCTATAAATTTCCAAGCTTCTTTTTTTAATTTGCTTTTTTTATATATTACTAAACTTGCCCCGCCTGCCAACGATAAACCCGGATATTTATTTTTATATCCCGGAAGCGGTGCAGTCATCCAATTCAATGAATCGGAACCGGTCATGGTTTTTTTAAACTCAATTATATTCCATGGTCCCGAAATATACATGTTTATATATTTTTCTTTAAATGCCTGATATATGTTCGGTACTTGAGAAATTCCGGCCGGAGTAAGTTTTTCATCATAATATTTCATCAAATACTCAAATCCGGTTTTAAATTCTTTGCTGCTAAAATTTCCGTAACAATCATTATTTTTTAAAATTGTTGAACCCGCCTGCATGCCAAAAACAATAAACGGAACCCATTCGTTTGTCGGTATATATATCGGATATTTTTCTTGTGTACCAAAATTTTTTTTAATTTTTCTTGCACAATCAATAAGTTCATCCCAAGTTTTGGGCGGTTCTACATAACCTGCCGCAGCTAATACATCCGGTCTGTAAAAAAGCAATCTCGTTTCAATATACCAAGGAATTCCGTAAGTTTTGCCTTCAATCACATTAGTTTGCCATACCCCTTCGTAATAATTATCTTTTTTAATATTTTTAGAATTAATTATATACATTGACAATTCTTCTATTGCATTTAATGCGGCAAACTGCGGAATCCAAGTATTGCCTAATTGAAAAACGTCCGGGGCATTATCACTTGCGTATGCCGTAATAAGTTTTTCTTGTGCTGCAGTCCAAGGTATCATTTGTACTTTAACTTTAATTCCCGGATTTCTTTTTTCAAATTCAGGCACTAATTTTTGAATATACTCCCCTTCTGCACCCATTGCCCAAAATTGCAATGTCTTAACATTGCTATCTTTATTGGTACATGCTTGCAAAACTAATAAACTTAAAACAAGGATATTCAAAAATTTCTTTTTCATTATTTAACCAGTATCATTTTACCTAAAAGTGATTTTCCGTTGTATGCTATTTTATAAAAATAAACTCCCGAGGCTTTATCGTAAGCATTCCAAGTAACCTTATTAGTACCCGCATTACAATAACCTTCGCTTACAACAGAAGTTCTATTTCCCAAAATATCGTAAACTTCAACTATAACATTTCCTGCTTTGGGTATAGTAAACTCTATTTCCGTTGATGGATTAAAAGGATTTGGGAAATTACCGTTTAGTTTAAATTCATTTGCAATTAAGCTTTTTTCGTCTTCAACCGCTGTTGTAGTATCTGTAACAAATCCTATCGCATTTAACATGGGCTGAATTTCGGGATTTTGCATAAAATAGTTCCACAATAATCCGCTTCTGTAATTTTCAACCATAACCACAATAGGACCTTGATCAATTGCCAAATAACTTGATGCAAACCAATTTTGTTTTACATTATATGCGTCTTTAAATCCGTAAACATCCCATAATTTATCCCCCCTATTATTGTAAAAACCTTTTAGTGCGTTCATCGATTCAACCGGAGTATAGGGGAAGGATGATAAAGCCGCCGTAGGCGAAATAGTACCGTTATCATTTGTCGGTTCGTGAACACCGTACCCGCTTGGGTCATCAGACGCAGTTAATCCCCACTCGTCCGCACCGTAATTCGGAAAGTTGTTTGGATTAGCTACCGCATAATCATGATGTACCAAAGCCGTATTTCTACTATTTATAGAATAGTTTGCATATCTATCTTTTTTATTTCTCGGGTCAAAAGCTAAGAAGGAGTAATGAGTAAAAAATAAAGGTCCGCCGTAATTATAACCAACAAAAATTTTATGTCCGTAAAAAGTTTTATTATTAACATAACCTGCACTTCCAGCCCATCCAAAACTATAACAAGTTGCAGGTATTGAGTGAGTAGGCGATGCTATTGCCAGCAAGTAACAAATCATTGCTTCATTCCATCCTTTTATAGGCATATTCATCTGCCACCCGTAATTTGGAGACCAATGCCAATATAATAAATCACTGCTTGCATAACGCTTATACCAATCAAATTCTGCTTCTTCCCATAGCTGCGTGCATATCGTCCTAATTTCTGTTTCAACACTGCTGCTTAAATTAAAGTACTGCCGAGCCGTTAACAAACCCTGCAACATAAAAGATGATTCCACCAAATCGCCGCCGTTATCGTATTGGCTGAACGGAATAACGACACCTGTTTCACCGTTTAGCCAATGCGACCAAATTCCGTGAAATCGTTGAGCTTTATTTTTTAAAAATGATACCATTTTAAGAATATGGGCTGCTCCTTCTTCTCTTGTAATAAATCCTCTTTCTACGCCAACAATAACAGCCAATACTCCAAAACCACTCCCTCCAATGGTAACTGTGTTTCCGCTTCCTAAACGCTCACGTGCAAGTCCGGAGACGGGATGAGCATAATCCCAAAAGTATCTGAATGTTGATTCCTGAAGCATATCCAGCCACTCGTCTTCGGTTAAATCTTTTGTTGTTGCCGTAACTGTTTCGGAAAGCGGAGATTCATTTAATGACGTACTAATAGCAGAAACTTTATACTCTCCGGTAAAACCGATATTATAACCAAAATCTATAAAATATCTTGTATCTTTATCAACAGTTCCGATTAATAAAAATTGCGAACCTGATTTCCTGTATATTTTATATCCGCCCAATTCGGAATTATTTATTAAGTCCCATCGCAATTCAATATGTTTGGGATACCCCTTTGCAATAACATTAGTAGGGGTTGAGGGAATATATGCCGTGTTTTTAGAAATTACTAAATCGTCAATAAATAATGTATGCTGAATTCCGTCATTGTTTTCTACATTTTGACCAAAGTATATAGTTTTGATTTTTGTTAAATCAGTACTTCCTGGATTATTCTTAAAAACATCTAACGGAACAGATATTTTAACCCAACTTTGATTAACGGGTGTATTAACATAATCGGAAAGCTTATGTTTAGGCGATTTATTATTTCCGGTATCTTCAATGTAAATCATCGGCAAATCAACAGCATTTATTTGTGAACTTCCGTACGCATAAAATATAATGGAATCCATATTAGTTATATCTCTTGCAACCCAATTTGCACCTGCACACGCTAAACCCCAGTCTCCCCCCGATACAGATTTCCAACTTAGCCTTAATGAATTTATTCCGCTAAATTTATTATTTATATCAACCGGAAATTTATTTGTATTTATTAATTCAACATAACTACTTCCCGAAGAAAATCCCCAGCTTGTTTCGTAATACAAATTATTGGGACTATCGCTAAAGAATATATACCCTTGAGCAAAACTTATTGAACTAATAAACATAACAATTAAAACTATTTTTTTTATCATTTACTACCCCAATAATATTTTTTTTCAATAACCTCAATTTCAATTTCTTCTTCTGCTAATACACCTTTTTTATCGTTCAAAACAAATTTTATTTTATTTTTTCCTGCTTTGAAATAATCCTTAATCGGAATTTTCAATAATTCCCATTCAAGGTGAATTGTTCCGTTTTCGGGAATGTTTATATTTTTTATTCTTTTAATTTCATTATCCAGATGTAATAGACTTAACTCAGCTTTAGAATATTTTGAATATAAGTCGTTAACGATAGTTATATCAATATTTAAGAACGAATCAATCATATATTCTTTTTGTCTTTCGTCTATAATCATTAAAAAAGGAGAATACATCTTTTTTAAAGTGTAATATCCTTTTTTCTTGTTCCCGAAATAATCAACTACCGACCAGGTTATACTTTCCCAACAGTCAATAAACATAAACTGAAAAATACCCGTAATAGGTCTAAATTTATTTATTCTATAATACTTTATTGCTGTTTTCAATAATTCTGATTGGTAAGTTTGACTATTATTAATATACTCTTTTACATTTTTACCAAAATCAACTTTCGCAATTAAATTGGTTTGTTCATATTGATAATTATGGTATCTCCATTTATCCCAGTCGGGAGCTTCAATTTCTTCTATTGACATAAATTTTGCAAGAGTATCATAATTCGGAATTCCTTGAGCCCCAAATTCCGTAACCATCGGACCCATCGGTGCGGCAAAATAATCTTCTTTTTTACCCCAGTACCAACCATAGTACGGATGTTCTTCGTAATTTGAATAAAGTTTTATAATTTTTGTTTTATCTAATTTTTCAATCTCGCTAAATAATCTATTATCCAATTCATAACTTTCGTACCCGGGTTCATTATGGCAGCACCAATAAGTAATACAAGGATGATGTTTAAATTGAGTAACCATTTTTGAAATTTGTTTTCCGGCTTCGTTAATAAACTGTATGGATTTTTCGTAAGTCCATTGCAAAGCAAAATCTTGCCAAACAACAATTCCGGCTTTATCAAAAGCATCGTACAATTCTTGCCTATTTACGTGGGCATGTACTCTAACCGCATTTATATTCGCTTCTTTTAATAAAATAACTAATTTCTCAATTCTCTCATTTGTAAAACTGCTTAACATTTGTTCCGGAATTATATTTGTACCGCGCAAGAACAATTTTTTTCCGTTCAGGTATAATTCACTTAATTCCGATTCATAAACATTTTTAAATCCAATGGAATAATTATATTCTCCGAAATCCGGCGAAGATATTACTAAATTATATAAATTAGGTTCTCCTATATCCCAAGATGACCATAACTTAGGGTTGGGTAATTTTATAGTTCGTTCTAACTTATTTACTTTTTTATTACCGAAATTATATAACAAAACTTCTTTTTTAACAAGTTTGTTTTTAAACCATAATTCGGCATTTATTGATATGGGAGGAATATTGAATGCAAATATCTCTATCGATAAGCCCAATATTCCCTCATTAGTTTTTAGGTCGTAATCGGTTGATATATCGAAGTTGGGAGAAGGAAGATTTGTAAAATAAATATTAATGTCGTTCCAAATTCCGCCCGTATTTCTATCTTGGCCATGCTCCAAGCTCCAACCGCCGGGGCGGCAATCGTGATGATTAAATATTCCTTTAATCAAATATTTATTATGAGGCCAAACCTTCCCGGGTTTTTCTTTAGGAGACGTAACTTTAACTATTACCGAATTTAATGAATCAGGTATTACATTATTCTGTAGTGATAATTCAAATTTATTAAAATATCCGGTATTAGTTCCGATGTTAAAATTATTAAAAAATACTTCGCAATAATAATCAACACCTTTAAATTCAATGTAACCGTTAGCGTTTATATCTTTTTCGGAAACAAATATTTCACGCTTAAACCAAACAGTTCCGGTATAATTATGTAATCCTGCAAGTTCCCAATTTATCGGTAAATTCATTTTACCGTCAACATTTTTATTAAAAAATAGCTTTTTTACCTCCTTAAAAGGTAACGAACCGTCCGTATCTTTAATATATTCCCATTCGCCGTTTAAGGATATTTCGATTTTCCCGTTCATTTGTAAAATTCCTCACTTTTAATTATTTCGAACATGTTTTGCAGATTACTGTTCTTTTCAAGTAAATTAGGGATATAATTATCGGTTAAGTAGTTAGCTATTGATATAAATATCATAGATTGATCTAACGCTAAATATGTTTTTCCTACTTCTCCGGATTTCATATCAACACAATCATAAAAACCGTATTCACCGTAAACGGAATAGTTTTTAATCATATTTTTAAGATTTGCTAAAACTTCTTTAGGATAATAATTAAGTGCCAGACAAGACGCATGAGGAGTTACAACACCATTCGGATATCCTCCTTTTTTTGTCCCAAGCAAATATACACCAAACTCGCCGTAGCCCCCGTCAGGTGTTGCACAGGGAGACATTCCCCATACTTTATAGTTGTTTTTATTTAAACAAAAATCGATTTGTGCTTTAATCATATTAAAATTATTTAACCCCATTCCTTTAATCGCCATTCTTTCGTCAATAAACATATCGGTCATTAAAAACTCAAACATACTTCCGCCCCACGAAGGAACAACTTTTAACGAATCATACATGTAGTAACCGTTAAAATATTCTTCCCCCTCATAAGTAGAATATCCGCCTTTAGGATACTGTTCCTGCTCAATATTCTTGTCCAAAGTTCTTGCAAGTTTAAACCAACTTTTAGGTCTTAGTTGATTTTTAATAACTGCTAAATATAATGCAATTCGCGCCTCGCTTACTAAAAGTTTATAATGATAAGGACTAAACCCGCTTTTTACATCATAACCAAGTCTAAATGCTCCTTCTTTTTCATCATATAACCATAAAAAATCTGCATCATCAATTAATTTATTACAAGTTTTGCCTAACTCATCAGTAAAAATATTACTAATTATAAAAAGACTTGAATACAACCACCCTGCATCTACTGTCGAAATATAATTTCCGCTTTGCTTTAAACTATCAATTTCGTACCAGTTATAAAAAAAACCTTTATACCTTTCTAATTTTAGTAGCGATTTTATTGTAGTATTAATTTTATTTAATGCTTCGTTACGTGTTATATAATTTAACTTGTAAGCATAAGCGGTACAAACTAAATACAAGCCAATATTTGTTATTGATGTATAATGAGCTGCATTTTGTCTATCTACAAATATTTTATCTACAACAAAACCGGTATTACCATATGTTGAGTTTTCAAAAAATTTCCACGTATCTTTAGCAATAGAGTTTAAAAATAAAGAATCACTCAAATTTATATCAGGATTTTTACCGACAATATTTACGGGGAAATATTTTAATTCGTTTTTTGCATTTCTATCCGACTGAGCAGAAGAACAACTTATTAAACTAACAATTATAAAAGCTGCTGCGGATAGAAAGCAAAAACGTTTTATCATTACTTACCCCATAGTTACGATTAAATTCACAATATCTTTTTCTACCGATTTTATAACATTACCCACAACAGTCGCTCCGTCACCTTTAATTTCTTTAACTCCGTTTGCAACACCGCTTTCATTAATAAAAGTTAAATTTACAATTTTACCCATATATTTTCGTTTCACTTTGAAAGTCTTCCAATCTTTTGGAACACACGGATCAATAATTAGTCCTTCTTCGGTTGTACGAACACCCAGCAGCCAATCAACAACTACTTTTGAAAACCATGCAGCGCTTCCCGTGTACCATGTCCAACCGGCCATTCCGTAATTTGGCGAGTCCGGTCCGTCAATATTACCCGGTGTAACAAACGGTTCTGCGGCATATTTGTCCGGTTCCATACCGCTATAAATCGGACACAAACGTTTAAATGCCTCGTAAGTGAATTCACTATCTTTTAACTTTGCAAATGCCCATATCGACCATGTTGCAGCATGAGTATATACCCCTGCATTTTCTCTTCTTCCCGGAGCATAACGAGAAAGGTAACCGATATATTTATCCGGCTTTGAGTAACCCGGGTATAACAATAACGGACCATTCCCTTTAAATAAAATTTCTTTTACCGAATTAATTGCAACTTCAGCTTTTTCTTTCGGTGCTATATCACTCATTACAGCCCAAATTTGCGGATTGAGGAATATTTTACCGTCTTCGTTTTCGTTACTTCCAAATTTTTCGCCGCTATCTTTAGTACCTCTATAATACCATTTACCGTCCCAAGCGTATTTATCAAAAGCATCTTTTAATTTTACCGCTTTCGCAATAAATGTATTTGCGTCCTCTTTTTTATTAAATCTTTCTGCAATTGATGCAAAATTATTCAAGACATAATAAAAAAATTCGGCAAGCCAAATAGATTCTCCTTTCATTTCTAACCCGACTGCACTTAGTCCGTCATTCCAATCTCCGGCTCCTATTAACGGAAGTCCTCGTTCGCTAAAACGGCTTAATACTTTTTCAATAGCTTTTACACAATGTTCGTATAAGCTACCGATTTTTTCGCTTTTATAGTAAGGCTCTTCATCATTCAAAATTTCGATATTACCCGTCTCATTTATATATTGAATTAAAACAAACGGCAACCATAATAAATCATCGGTCATTTTTGTTTCTAAACCTACCTCGGCAATAGGATGCCACCAGTGTAATACTGCACCGTCTTCCAATTGGTGACGTGCGTGTAATTTTATTTGTTTTTCGGTTAATTTTGGTTCTATAGGTAAATAGACTAAACTATCCTGCAATTGATCCCTAAATCCAAATGCTCCGCTTTGTTGATAGTATGCAGTTCTTCCCCACAATCTTCCCGAAATAGCTTGATATCTGAACCAGTAATTAATTGCAATATTCATTGCGCTATCAGGTGTTTCAATATTCAAATCACCTAATAATTTTTCCCAAGTCTTTTTTACTTCCTCTAATAAGCTATCAATTTTATCGGGTTTACATAATTTGTTCAAACTTTCGTTAATTTGTTCTTTTGTCTCCTTCAAACCAATATAAAATGATATGTTATCTTTATCCCCTTTTGCTAAATTCAAGTTAACTTTTATAGTACCGATTGAATCGTTAAACTTTCCTAACTTACCTTCTAATTTTTCTTTGCTTAATGCAGCAGGATTAGAAAGTGTACCATAATTGCCTATAAATGCTTCTTTATCTCCTTCATATTCTGCAATTTTTTTTGAAGAAGAAACAAAGCCTAAGTACTCGTATTGAATATTCCAGTGCCCTCTATCTCCTAAAGGTATATCCCATAAACGTTTTGAAGCAATTAAAGAATTTAATTTATCGTCAAATTCGGTTTCAAGAAAAGTTTTATGAAATTCACGATGGTAATCGTTTGATGAGCC
>CALGLM010000416.1 GCA_937930275.1 uncultured Ignavibacteria bacterium | reverse complement strand
AGCAGTTCAACCGAACCATTAATTAATGATGTTAGCGATAATCTATTTAGAATATATAAACTCATTTTAAATTCACCTATTTTGGGACAAAAAATAATTTCCGGCAAAGATTTTAATATATTATGGGAATGTGGCGGAATTAGCAATATAAAATTATTATGGTCTTCAAATAATGGTTCTAATTGGAGTGATATCACTACAATTTCTGCCGGTTCCGGTAGTTATAAATGGAGCGTTCCCAATAATATTTCAGATAATTGTTTGATAAAGATTCAAGATTTAACAAATCAAAATATAAGTGTACAATCTCCCCTATTTTCCATAATTAAGTTTGCTTTACTAACACCAAACGGAGGAGAAAAATATAATATCGGAAATACTTATAATATCACTTGGGATGTTAGCATTAACACATCACTAAATATATATTATTCAACTGATAGCGGAACGAATTATAATATAATTGCAACAAATATTAATTCAACATTAAATACTTTCGCTTGGTTAATTCCAAACACAATATCTTCTTCATGTTTAGTTAAAATTACTTCGGGTACAAATATTGTAGATGAAAGCGATGCATTTTTTACAATTTCTGAACCTCAGCAATCAATTGAATTAGTAAAACCAAACGGAGGAGAAATATGGCAGGTCGGCTTAACTGAGGAAATTAATTGGCAAAGTACAAATATAACAAACGTAAAAATTGAATATTCAACAAATAACGGAACAAATTGGATTGTAATAACATCCGGTGCTAATGCATTATCGGGAAAATATAATTGGATAATTCCCAATTCTCCGTCCTCACAGTGTAAAATAAAAGTTAGTAATGCCGCTAATTCTTTAATTAATGATGAAAGCTTTGCACCTTTCAGTATTGTATCACAACTACAAAAAAGTATTTTAGTTAATTCACCTAACGGTGGCGAAACTTGGTATATTGGTTCAAATCAGCAAATCAAATGGACAAGTACCGGAGTTTCGGCAATTAAAATTGATTATTCTACAAACGGAGGTAGTTCTTGGTCAATAATTGCAAATAACATAAATGCAACAATAGGTTCTTATAACTGGGTAATTCCAAATACCGCTTCATTATCTTGTAAAGTAAGATTAACTGATGTTAATTCTCCTTCTGTTTACGATATTAGTAATTCAAATTTTGTAATTGCACAAGCAGGACAAAATTTAACATTAACTGCACCCAACGGCGGAGAAAGTTGGTCAATCGGCAATAATTATAATATTACGTGGCAAGGAGCCAACTTAACCAATGTCAAAATTGAATATACAACAAATAACGGTACAAATTGGATTACTATAACGGAAAGCAGCTTGGGTTCTTCAGGTTTATATTCTTGGCTAATACCTAATACTCCTTCTCCAAATTGTAAAGTAAAAATTCAAGATGTTACTGACAGTGATCCTTTTGATATTAGTGATGCTATTTTTACCATTCCCTCAACAGGCAAATCAATAACTTTAAACTCTCCTCAGCCTACCGATACTTGGGAAGTAGGAAGTGTACATAATATCACTTGGGTTAGTAGCAACGTTAACAGTATCACAATAGATTATTCAACTAATGCCGGACAATCTTGGAATTTTATTGCAGGAAGTGTTAATGCTTCACAAGGATCTTATGCATGGACAATACCTAATACTCAATCATCTAATTGTAAAGTAAGATTAAGTGCTACCGAAAATTTCTCAATTCAAAGTATAAGTCAAATCTTTTCTATATACTCAGATTCAAGAAGAACAACTTTTTTAGGAAATTTTAATACGCAGGGAAATGCAAATAATGTTATGGTTAAAGGCAAATATGCTTATGTTGCCGATATGGATGCCGGTTTTCATATAATTGATATTAGCAACCCAAATAATCCTGTATATATAAGCGGATATAACACAATAGGTTCTGCGAACCATGTTTATGTTAACGGAAATTATGCATATGTAGCAGACAACCTAAACGGTTTATTATGTTTTAATATTGCCGATCCAAATTCAATTCAATATTTAGGAGGTTACAATACAGACGGTGAGGCACTTTATATTACTTTTAAACCAAATAACGACTCATTATTATATTTGGCAGACGGTACTGCCGGAATAAAAATTTTCAACATAAAAAATCCTATTAGCCCTATTTTATTGGGTAGTTTAAATACTTCGGGCACGGCACAGTCATTAAAATACTTTAGTAGTTATTTGTTAGTTGCCGATGGCTCCGGAGGTTACAAAAACGTTAATATAAGTAACCCGGCTTCTCCTTTTGAAACAAGTTCATGGATAATAAATTTAGCACCGAAAGGACTTGATACGTATAATTCCGGAATGTACACTTATGTGTTATCTGCAAATACGGTTAACGGAATGGAATTACACGCACTAAAATGGAATGCCGCAAATCCGACATATCAAACAAGTATAATGCTTCCCCAACCCGCAAATAATATAATTTGTGATGATTATTATGCATACGTTGCAGACGGAACGTCAGGTGTAAGAATAGTATCAATACTTAACATAAATTCATTTTCAGAAACGGGACATTACGATACACCCGGGGAAACAAAAGGAGTTTCAATAAACAATAACTATATTTATTTAGCTGACGGTACTAACGGTTTAGTAATTGTAAAAAACGATATTTATATTGATGATTCAATCATTCTTACATCTCCGACAGATAATTCATATTTGCGCGCCGGTGATAACGTTAATATTACTTTTCAAAAATCTGATATGGTTGAAGCTGTAAAAATTGAATACTCAATCGATAACGGAAACAGTTGGAATGTTATTACCGAATATACAACATCGTCTAATTATTCATGGTCAATTCCTAACATTAATTCCTCACAATGTAAAATTAAAGTTAGCAATGTAATTAATAATAACGTTAACGATGTTAATTCCGATCCGTTTACCATTTATTTACCAATTTTAGCTTTAACTGCACCCAACGGTGGAGAAATATTTATAAATCAAAACAATGTAAATTTAAACTGGGTTAGCACAGGAATTTCATATATTAAAATTGAGTATTCTACAGATAACGGATCAACTTGGAATCTAATATCATCTAATGTAACGGCTAACAGCGGGAATTATGTTTGGAATATTCCGAATATTTCATCCGATCAGTGTAAAATTAAAATTTCCGAATTAAATCATACGCCTGCCTTAACAGATCAAAGCGACAATGTTTTCACAATTAATTCCCCCACTTTAATTCTTATTAAACCAAACGGCGGTGAATGGTGGTACGGCGGAGATACTGTGAAAATTGAATGGTTTACAAATCTACAATGGTTAGATATTAAATATAGTACAAATAACGGAAGCAACTGGATTGATTTAGATAGCAATGTAAAAGCTTCTACCGGTTATTATTATTGGGTTTTGCCCGAATTAAGTTCACCAAACTGTTTAGTGAAGCTTAGTGATGCTTTTGACGGAATTCCTGCAGTTCAATCAGCTAATCAATTTTTCATCTTTCAACGAGGTATAAAAATTACTCAACCGATTGAAGGGGAAAATTGGACAGTAAGCACTGCACGTATAATAAAATGGAATAGCATTAGCCAAATTGCAAACGTTAAAATAGAATTATCAACAAACAACGGATTAAACTGGACAGTAATTTCACAAAGCACTTCGGCTACAAACGGGCTATTCTATTGGCAAGTTCCAAATACACCTTCGCCTAACTGTAGAATTAGGATTTCCGATGTTTTAAATCCGGCTGATTCTGCAGGACGCAAGTTTATTATTAGCGGTGTGCTTAATTATAATACAACTTGGTTAAGTTCGTATTATGATGACGGTGCGTATTTTGATGTATTTGTAAAAGATAATTATGCGTATTTAGCAAACAGCAGCAATTCTTTAAAAATATTTGACATTACTAATAATTTAAATCCTGTAAAAGTTTCATCATATCCTTTACAATCTCAAGGACGCGGAATTTTTGTAAAAGACTCTATTGCTTTTATCTCTGAATACGATGCAGGATTAAGACTAATAAATATCCGTAATAATTCAAATCCGGTGCAAGTCGGATATTTTAATACACCGGGTTATGCTGTTAGAACTGTTGTAAAAGACAATTACGCATTTGTAGCGGATTTAACAAAAGGATTAAGAATATTAAACATACAAAATGTAAGTTCAATCAATGAAATTGCAAACTATACTCCTCCAAAGTGGGTAATAAGTTTAGATATAAAAAATGATTTTGCATTTATTGCAAATTACGACGGAGGTTTGAAAGTATTGAATATAAACAATCCTCTTATTCCTATAGAGATTGGTTCACTTTCAAATTTAGGAAATACAAGAGATATTAAGTATTACGATAACCATTTATATATCGCTTCAGATCCGCTCGGGTTATTAATTGTCAATGTCGAAAATCCTGACGCTCCTTATTTGGTAAATTCATTAAATTTGGGACAATCTGCTTTGGGAGTTGACATCATATATCCTTACGCTTATCTCGCTTGCACTGATTTAGGTGTACAAATAGTTAATATATCGAATATCAATAACATTTTTATAGAGGGATTTTATAATACTCCGAGTTCTGCTTCTGATATTTTTGTAAAAAATAATATTGTATTTACTGCCGATTATCAAGGAGGAATTCAAATATTCCGTAACGATTTACCGGGAGCAATTCCCGTTAATTTAACATTATTTTATTCTAAGGTTAGTAATAATTCAATAACTATTAATTGGGAAACCGCTACCGAACTAAACAATAAAGGGTTTTATATAGAAAGAAGGAAAGACGATGATATTATCGAATCTGATTTTAAAGAAATAACATTTATTGAAGGAAAAGGTAATTCAACCGAAATGTATCAATACTCATATATTGATAAAAACTTAGCTTCGGGAAAGTATTCTTATAGATTAAAGCAAATCGATTTTGACGGAACCGTTAATTATTCATTTGTTATTGAATCAGAAATTCAAGTTCCAAAAAATTTCGAACTTTCATATAATTATCCTAATCCTTTTAACTCATCAACAAACATCAATTTTGCAATCCCAAACAATTGTAATGTTTCTATCATATTTTATAATATTCTGGGAGAACAAGTACTCAGTATCAACTTTGGAGAGTTAATTGCAGGATATTACAATTATAAATTTGATGCTTCGGAATATTCAAGCGGTGTATATTTTTATTCGATAATTGCTAACGAAATAAATAGTAACAACAAATTTACTAAAGTGCATAAAATGCTATTATTAAAGTGAGAATTAGTTTTTAAAGTTTAGTAATAAAAAAAATCTTCAAAAATTCTTTTTAATATCATCCCCGATTATATCTTATTAACGATATTCGGGGATAATTTATAAGAAATCCGACACATATTATCTAATTAATGTGATATAGCTCATATTATCAAAATTTATTTTGTAATTCAGCACAGTTCGCTATATATTTGCACCTAAATTAAACATCTTAAAGGACAAAATGAGAAAATTATCTATTTTACTACTTTTTTTATTCAGCATTGTTAATGCGCAAACAAATATTAATGCCGGAAAAGTTTCGGGATTATGGATAGTTAATCACTCTCCGTATATCATTTTGGGAGATATTCAAATTGATAGCACAAAACAATTACGAATTGAACCCGGAGTTGAGGTAAGATTTAAAGGTAATTATAAACTGACGGTATTCGGCAGATTATTAGTTGAAGGTACTATTACCGATTCAGTAAAATTTACTGCTGCCGATACTTCAAACGGGTGGGCAGGCATAAGATTTATTGATACAGACAACAATTTTTTAGATTCATCAAAAATTATGTATGCTTCATTTTCTCATAGTAAAAAAATTGCCGGTTCGGATGAGGAAAAATCAGGCGGGGCAATTTCTATCATAAACTCTTCAAAAATAGACATCAACAATTCGTTTTTTTATAAAAATCAATCTGCAGCCAATTATCCTTTTGGCGGCGGGGCAATATACGTTGCTAATTCTTTTCCGATAATTAAATATTGCTCGTTTTTGAAAAACACAGCAGTACACGGAAACGGCGGGGCAATGTTGATAACAAATTCGGGCGTAAATTTAAGAAATTCTTCTTTTATTAATAATAATGCGTTCGGAACAGGCGGAGCTTTATGCTTTAACAAAAATAACGGAAACTTAGTTAGATACTTAAACATTAAAGGCAACCATGCTGGATTAGGCGGAGGAATTGGTCTGGTAAATTCAAATTCGCAAACCGAAATTATCGACATATCTCTGGTTGATCTTGTTGAAAATATTGCGGCAACACGCGGAGGCGGTATCTATAATGAAATAACATTAAATCCAAACTTGCCTCTTAGAAATATTAAGATTTCCAATAATATTGCTTTAGGTAACGGAAGTGCCGTAGCAAGTATTGAAGATTGTTATTTTCAAAATTGTATAATCGATCATAATAACGGCGGAACTTCTACTTTTCCGGTCTCTCCATTCTTTTTTGAAGAAGGAATAAATGTAAACTTTATTAATTGCGTTATTGCAGATAACAAAGGAGAAAAATTAATTAGAATATTAGGAGAATACGGAGACTTTTTTGGCTTAAATATAATTAATAGTATAATTTGGCATAATGAAGGTGGAATTTCTGTACCGGACGGAGTTAATTCAGCTTTTGCATCTTACTCTACGATACAGTACCCTTGGGATAATTTTGATTTTGGTTCGGGTGTTAATCATACCGCCCCCGAGTTTAGAAACCACCTTACCGGAGATTATCATCTTTCTGTTCAATCCCCTGCCATTGATAAAGGAAGTCCTGAACAAATATTTAACGATTATGTACTTGCTAACTTAGCAGGATTAGGAACGGTTAGAAATGATATGGGTGCTTACGGCGGTCAATTAAACTCATGGAGAGATACTCCAATTGCAAATTTTAAAGCAAATATTGTTCACGGAGAAGCACCTTTAACAGTAACCTTTCAAGACTTATCTTTAAATGACCCGTTAGAGTTCCATTGGGATTTTGATAATGACGGTATATATGATTCCGAAGAAAGAAATCCGACATTTGTATATGAAACACCGGGGATTTATTCTGTAAAACTAAAAGTAAATAGTTTTCAATTTTATGATACATTGGTTATTTCTAATTATATAACTGTTCGTGATAACGGATTAAGCGGCGCTGTATCGGGTGTATGGGATCTTGATACGATTAAAATTTTGGGTAATATTTTTGTTCCCAAAGATTCTACGCTAATAATTATGCCCGGTACTAATGTGTACTTTAATGGAGAATACAAACTTGAAGTTTTCGGTACGCTGATTGCTGAAGGGACTGAAGAGCATAAAATTACAATGTTTTCGGATTCTTTAGGTAATACTAATACATACCCATTTTATGCGGGATTTTGGAACGGAATTTATTTTCTTAATACGACCACAAACAACCAAGCAATGTCTTCGTTAAAACATTGTGTACTTAAATATGGGTTTGAAACATGGATTGACGAGCTTTCCGATAAAATAGGAGGTGGTATTTTAGCATACAATTCAAATTTGAATTTTGATAATGTAACAATTGATAGTTGTTATTCCTCAAGAAGCGGAGGATTATTAATTATTCATTCAAATTGTAAAATAAATAACTCTCTGATTTCTAATATCATAGGAAACGGAGTGCATGCAACCAACTCTCAAATTAAAATAAGTAATTCAAGATTTACGAGAAACATAGTAGGAGTAAGTACAAATAATTCTTCTTTAGAATTAAATACTTCTAAATCCGATAGTAATAGTATCGGGTTAGAAGCAACAGGTTCTTCATTATATGTTAGAGATAGCGAGTTTTCTTATAATCACAGTATTTATAGTTCAGGTGGCGGAATGAGAATTATTTCCGCACAAGAAGCTGTAATAGAAAGAGTGAAGGTTTTTCACAATTACACATCCGGTGCAGGCGGCGGTATTTATTTTATGAGCACAAATCCGATCTTAAAAAATGTAGAAATGTCTTATAACAGCTCTGATTTTACAGGCGGTGCTATAAATTTTGATAACGAAAACAACGGATTACATCGATATGCCTATTTAGAGAATTGTTTAATTTACAAAAACGAAACAAGAAATACTTACGGTACAGGTGCCGGTATAACATTAGGCATGAATTATCACGCAGATATTACCAACTCTACAATAACAGACAACAATTCAAAAGACTTTGCCGCTATTGCAAATGCTTGGGGTACCGGTATTGCAAATGTTGTTAACACTATTATTTTTAATAACGGACAAAATTATGATATTCAAGTTCAAGGAGATAATTCTAAATACCAATACTCGTTGATACAAGGCTTTTATAACGGAATGGATACTTCTACAACAAATTTAAATAATTATGACCCGGTATTTATTAATAGTGCAGAAAACAATTATCACCTTCAAAATATTTCTTGCGGCGGTTTTGTCAATTCTCCTGCTATTGATACGGGAAATCCTTTAATTAAAGATTTTGTATTAGATTGTCAAGCAGGTTTGGGAGGAATTAGAAGCGATATGGGTGCTTACGGAGGTTCCGGAAATAGATGGACAAATGATATTTTACCTGAGTGTTATTATATCGGTGAAGTAAAGGGAAATTGGGATTGTGATCAAGTTACTATTGAAGGAGATATATTTATTCCTGAAGGTGATACATTAAATATACAACCCGGGACAAAAGTATTTTTCTCTAAAAATTATAAATTTGAAGTTTTCGGAGTTCTTAACGCAATAGGTACTGAAACAGATACAATTACTTTTACAGGCGATGAATGGATTGGTTGGG
>CALGLM010000415.1 GCA_937930275.1 uncultured Ignavibacteria bacterium | reverse complement strand
TGCTGTATTATTTAGAGATTTACATATAGTTATTGTAGATTTTACATTTTTACAGTCAGTTTTAAAATCAATTCCGCTTGCTAAACCGTAAATCGGATCAGTATCAAAACTAATTACCATTCCAACTTTACCGTTTTTCATTCTATTTACTAAAGCTTTTAATTCCTCGAGTGTCGATAATTCGGAAAATTGTTTATATCCTTTATTAAAATCGATTAAGGTTGATTTATTAATAATATTATTAATTGCTAATATCAATAAATAATTGCTTTCCGACAAGTTTTCACCAGGAATAAACAAAGTTTCATTAGCATATTTTATGATATCATCAAGAAGATTATTAATATTTTTTCCATCTAACTGTAATTTTTTACTAATCGATTTTAAATCTAACCCCTTAATTAGTTGTTGTATTTCAGAATCAACCGAAAATCCTTTTTCAACTAATTTATTTATTATAGAAAGCAATAGTTCATCATAATTAGTCGGGTTAACTACAAATCGATAATCAGCATATGAACCTGTTAATGTTAAATTTCCCTCAATTGAGTATAGTCTATTAAAATTTTTTATGTTATAAACATTTCTATTAGTTACAAAAAGATTAGTGTTTTCAATAAAATTATCACCTTTTCCTAAAAAATCGGAACCGATAGCAACAACAATTTTAGCTTTATCAAATAAAAATTTTGGTTTAGTTTTTGTACCGTACAATTTAAATATTGCATTACTATAAGCTGGGTTTTCAAATAAATTGTACGAATATACTTTTACTGTAGGAAATTTTGCAGTAAAATCTTTCAGTAGTTGCGCCTGTGCCGGAGACTTTACTATATCAGTTATTATTGCTATTTCGGTATTGTTTTTTGTACAAACTTCAAGTTCTTCAATAATTTTGTTATCAATATTCTGCCATTCAACTTCTTTATTATTAAATAAAGGTTGCTTTAATCTATTAGGATCGTATAAATCCAAAATACTCGATTGTCCGGTAGCGCATATTTTACCTTTATTAATAGGATGATCTGGATTACCATCAATTTTTATAGGTCTTCCTTCCCTTGTTTTAATTAAAATACCGCATTTATCCGCACATCCGTTACATGTCGAAGAGTAATAATTAGCTGTTCCGGGTAAAATATCTTCAGGACGTTTGTTATAAGGAATAATTTTTCCTTTATCTCTATAATCATTGCAAGCCGTAGCGGTAACTGCAGCCGAGGCTGCTAAAAGAGCTAAAAACTTTCTTCTACTAACGGCAGATTCTTTTGCTAAATCAAAAGGTGCAACTGTTTCAGGTAAAAATTCACTACGCCTTAATTCGTTGCTTTCAATATTTTCGGACTTCTCTTTATTAGTCCCATATTGTTTATTGTCAGAGTTAATATTCATTATTAAAACCTTTTAATATTAGTTCTTTTAACGGCTATTGGATTAATTTTTATATTAATATTACTTTTTTCGACTTTTTCTTTTGCGAGCAGCTTTAACGGATTGAAAGATACAAACGATAATCCTAAAAAGCCCAGACCAATTTTTTCAACAAAATTTCTTCTATTATAATTTTTCATCTAATTCTCCTATCTATGGCAAGCGGCACAATTTGTAGGACCGTTATTAACTTTGTCTAAATATCCTAATTGTTTTTCCGGATGGCGATGACATTCCAAACAAGCAGTCATCGTAAAACTTCTTACCTGAGCAACAACTTCCATATTTTTAACGTCTCCGTGACAGGTTTCGCAAGCTACCCCTCTATTTACGTGCACCGAATGATTAAAATACGCATATTTAGGTACTTGATGTATTCTTTGCCAAGGAACCGGAATTCCTTTTTCGTAATAGTCAGTTAATTTAATAATTTCCGGACGATCTTTCCTTGCTACAGTATGACAATTCATACAAATATTAACTGATGGAACTAATGCATGCCTCCCCTTTGTAACACCGGTATGACAATATTGACAGTCAATCCCCATAGTTCCGGCGTGTAGCTTATGAGAGTATTTTATCGGTTGAGTTGGTTGGTATCCTATGCCGTCTCTTTCGGCTCTGCCGGCATAAAACGTAATAATAAAAGAGGAAACAATTACAAATAAAACTAACGGGATTCTAATTTTTAACGTATAATCAAGTAGTCGTTTTTTCATTTTATACCTTTATTTTGCAGAACACCTTTTTTACCGAGAAACATTAAATAAGACAGAAGGTAGAATTTAATATTTCCTATTATAAATATATTAAATAAAAAACTTATTACAAAATCAAAACTAATATTTTTAAAATTTAGTTTCCTTTATTAACCTCCCTTCATCATTATATTCTTTTAATCTTATTAATTTTCCGCTTTTATATAATTCTTCTGCTTGCAAAATACCAAAATTATAGTATCGCTTAGTAGTTCCCTCAAGAACTCCGTCTCTATATTCCTCTCTTGCTTTAATTCTTCCGTTATCATAATAAAAATTGCAAATTCCGTTTAATTTTCCATTTAGATAAAATAATTCTGCTTTTATTTTTTTATTTGGATATCTGACAATATATACACCGTCTTTAGAAGTATCTTTAGAAACATCATACTCATATAAACCGACATCTTTTGCAACCGGTTTGTTATCAAAGTTAGTAACTATTACTTTTAAGAATTTTTTAATTCTTTTACCGATAGAATATATAATCATTTATTTTGGACTGCTTTATTTTTTTTAATTGTTTCGAACTACAACAAAATCTACAACATTGCACAAATGTGCTTTGGCATCCGAATCGGGAAATATACTTAATGCGTTCTTAGCTTTATCTGCAAATTCATTTGCAACTTTATAGGAGTATTCAATTCCCCCTTTATTTATTACAAATTTAATTACCTTGCTAATATCATCTGACTTTTTATCTTTTTTAATAATTTTTAGAATTTCTTTTTTTTCGGTTTCAGTACAATTTTGTAAAGCATAAATTAGTGGAAGAGTAAGTTTTTTTTCTTTTATATCGCCCCCAAGTGGTTTACCAAATAATTTGGTCTTACCTACATAATCTAAAATATCATCGGTTATTTGAAATGCAATGCCAAGTGATTCACCATATTCAACAAGCGCATTAATTTTTTCATTATCACTTGTTATACTTCTTGCACCTATTTCGCAACAAGTAGCTATTAAAGAAGCTGTTTTATCAGATATAATTTTAAAATATGTCTCATAGTTATTATTTAGTTTCCTTGTTTTGCTAATTTGTAACAATTCGCCTTCAGACATTCTTTTAACAGTTGAAGTTATAACTTTAAGAAAATCGAAATCATCTCCTTCTACGGCAAGCATTAACCCCCTTGCTAATAAATAATCTCCCATTAAAACGGCAATTTTATTTTTCCATAGTGCATTTATTGAAGGAAATCCTCTTCTTTCTTCCGCACTATCAACAACATCATCGTGAACAAGAGTTGCAGTATGCAATAATTCTACTAAATTGGCTCCACGGTAAGTTCTGTCATCAACTTTACCACATAGTTTAGCCGATAAAATAACCAATAGTGGTCGTATTTTTTTGCTTTTTTGCCTAAGAATATAGCGCGTAATAAGCTCTACAAGACCGACATTTGATTTCATAGATAAGCGAAACTTTTCTTTAAAAGTTTGAAGCTCATCGTTATAATATTGTATTATTTGATTAAGATCTAAATTAGTCAACTTTTTTTTGGAAAATTTTAGAGACTAATATACTTATTTCGTATAAGAAAACCAAAGGGATTGCTAATAAAACTTGTGAAAGAGGGTCAGTACCCGGGGTTAATACTGCTGCAATTATAAATACCGCAACATAGGAATGTTTTCTGTATTTACGCATAAACCTGGGAGTCAATATTCCAATACGGGAAAGAAAAAACGACAACATAGGCAATTCAAACACAGTACCCGCTGCTAACATTACACTTATAATTATGCTAAAATATTCATCAATAGCAAAATTGTTTTCAATTGCTACACTTCCAAAGCCTGCCGCAAATTTTAATGAAAGAGGCAGCATCACAAAGTATGCAAACACAATTCCGCCAAAAAAGCAAAATGTTGAAAAAAATACAATCCAAACAATGTATTTTCTCTCACTTTCTTTTAATGCAGGCGAAATGAATTTCCAGAATTGATAAAAAATATTAGGAAGACTTAAAATTGCACCTATTATTAAAGCTACTTCAAAATAAAGGAATAGTTGCCCAAAAGGTCTTAAATTTTGTAGTCTAATGTTGCTTGCTTTTGCCGGCAATAAGAAAATATTTTCGATAAAAAAATCAATAAAAATAAAACTTATTATGGTGGCAATAAATATACCCCCTACTGCTTTTATAATTCGCCACCTAAGCTCTTCCAAGTGGTCTAAAAAAGGCATTTCAACATCTTGAATTTGCTTAGGTGACAATGTAAATCCTTATACTGCTAAATTTGGATACAATGGAAATCTATTGCATAATTCCTTAACTTCGGCACTAATTTTCTTCAATTCATCTTCATTATCTTGATTAATTAAAGCCTTGTTAATAAATTCAGCAATTAATTTCATTTCAGATTCTTTCATACCTCTTGTAGTAACTGCAGGAGTGCCGATTCGTATTCCGCTGGTTACAAAAGGACTTTTGGTATCAAAGGGAATCATATTTTTATTAACGGTCATACCGGCTAATTCTAATACTCTTTCGGCTTTTTTGCCGCTAATGTTCTTATTTGTTAAATCAACTAACATTAGGTGATTATCGGTTCCGCCGCTTATAATATCAAAATTGTAATTAATTAATTCAGAAACTAAAGTTTTGGCATTTTTAATAACCTGTGTTGCATAAACTTTAAAGTCATCTGATAATGCTTCACCAAATGCAACGGCTTTAGCTAAAATTATATGCATTAAAGGTCCGCCTTGTATTCCCGGCATTACCATTCCGTCAAATAATTCTGACATCAACTTTAACCTGTCTCCTTTTAATGTTTTAATACCAAAAGGATTTTCTTTGTCTTTACCTAAAAGAATTACACCGCCTCTTGGACCCCTTAATGTTTTATGAGTTGTTGAAGTAACAACATCGCAATATTCCAACGGATTATTCAGCAAACCTTTTGCAATTAATCCGGAAGGATGAGACATATCACACATTAACAGAGCACCTACGCTATCGGCTATTTCTCTAAATTTTGCATAATCCCACTCACGGCTATATGCACTTGCACCAGCAACAATTAACTTAGGCATCTCTTTTTTAGCCAAGTTTTCAATAATATTATAGTCTAAAGTTTTTGTTTCGGGATTTAAAGGATAACCTACTGCCTTATAAATTTGTCCGGAAAAATTAACCGGCGAACCGTGTGTTAAATGTCCTCCGTGATCCAAACTAAGACCTAATATTTTGTCACCCGGCTTTAGCAAAGCCATATAAACAGCCATATTTGCCTGTGAACCGCTATGCGGTTGAACGTTTACATACTCTGCACCAAATAATCTTTTTAATCTATCTTTGGCAAGTTCTTCAGCCATATCAACAAACTCACATCCGCCATAATAGCGTTTGCCAGGATATCCTTCGGCATATTTATTTGTTAAAACGGAGCCGGCTGCTTGTAAAACAGCCGGACTTACAAAGTTTTCAGAGGCAATTAATTCTAAATTATTCTGCTCTCTTCCTATTTCAAGATTTAATATGTTTAGTGCTTCGAAATCATTTTTGATAAATTCGTACATACTCAACTCAATTTTTTTTATAATTAAGGAACTACAACTGACGCACCAATCCAATTGTAACATGGACCTTCTAATCTTAAAGTTGTACCGCTTGAAATTTTTCTAAAGAAGTAATCTTCTTTTTGCGGAACTGTACTTGCTAATGAGCTAATTCTTTCTGAGGCTCTACCTGAAAATTGACCATTTAAATTTTTACATCTTTGATATGTTTGCATAGCATAAAGATATACTAATCTATCATTAAATTCAAAACTTCCGCAGTTTCTAACAGCTTGTTCATATAATTGAGCTTCAATAAAAATAGGATAGTCCCAATTTGGATCCATTTTAGCAGCAATTCTTAAATGGTTTCTTGCTGTCGATAACTGGCTAAGTTCTTTGTAAATAATTGCTATATTAACATGGTTATCTTTGTTATCAGGATCAATTTTAATTAAATTTTTATAAACTTCTAATGCTTTTTCTTTTTCTTCTAACTTATCATAAGAACGAGCTAATTCTTTTTGATAGTTAACAACTTCCGGAGCTTTTTTAGATAAAAATTCTAAAGGTTCAACGGCTCTTTCGTAATTTCTAAATCTTAAGCATGTACTTGCATAACTCCATGCTTTTTCAATGTTTTCTTTATCAAGTTCCCACCCTTTTTTCTTAAAATCCATTAACTGATTCTCATCTTCAGCCAAAGCAGTAACACGACTAATCCATACTTCGTTATCAGGCTCTAATTCTTGTAATTTTAGATATAGATCTAATGCTTTTTCCTTATAGCCGTTGGTCTCATTAGCATTTGTACTATAGATAATACCTAAACGATCTTTATAATATGAATCCAAATTTTGGTCAGCAGCAAAAGCTTTTTCATATGCGTCAACAACAACTTCAACAGGTGCTTTTTTCCACATCTCTAAAACAAATGCTTTTCTAACTAAATGTGCACCAGCTTTATCAGGTTCGTATTTTACTGCTAAGTCATAAAAATATATAGTTGTATCGGTATATTTCATTTTTTCTTCGTCAGTTTTAGCTAAACTATCGTGCATATACCAAAGTATGTCTTCCATTTTCTTGAATACTTTAAACCTAATAAAATCTTGCGGTTTTGTATTAATTACATACCAGCCGTGAGGCTCTGCACTAACATAATCTTTGTTTTTATGATATTCATTGAACAAACTGAACTCTGCTAATATATTTAAGCTGTCAGCTCTTAAGTATTTAGCTGCTGTGTTTGTGTACATGGCTACAACTGCTAAAATAGCAATTATTAATCGTGATGTTTTCATGTTTTTAACCTCCGGAAAATTATTATCTTTCTTGTCGTATGAACCAAAGTTCTCCAAAACTAAATGTAATCGATAAATTATATACTGTTTCTTTAATTAAATTATTATCTTTTTTTCCTCTAAATCCGGCTGATACTCCGATATCTACTGTATTTTCAAACATAAGCGGCATGCTAAGTCCCGCCGTTAAATAATAGTAATCAATTCCCGTGCCGTTAATTTTATACTGAGTTTGCTCGTATCCTAAACCGCCTCTTAAAATAATTTGTTCGGCAAAAGTACTATACCTTGTAACAGAATTTCTATGCTCAACACCAAAACTAATCTTCTGATAGTCTCGTAGATTAGAATCACTTAAATTATTAAATGTGTATTTACTCCAAGGCTGAGTTGCATAATCTATTATAAATAAATAGTTTTCATTGTAAATAAAACTTAAACCTAAACCAAATTTATAAGGGATGTGAGTATATACCGGCATTCTTTCTTCAAGTTTTTCACCTAACAATGATCCGACATATAGAGAAGTATCGGTTTTTAAGTTAGAAACATATTTAAATGCCATTCCCAATCTTAAGTCTTTAATTTTATCAATTTTGATAATATTTGATAAATCCGGAGTTAAAAGTCCCAAATTAAAACCAATTCCTTTGTAATCTTTTTGTTTACGAATTGAACTGTTATTATAAATTGAATTTTCTTCAAATACAATAGATGAGTTATATTTTATAATACCCATATAATAATCAAAAGAGGCTCCCATTACAAAATCAAACGGAAGTTTTAAGCTCGTTCCTATAAAAAGTCTATTTAATCCGCCGGTTCCTTCGTAAGTATTTGTATAGTTTTCTATACTACTGTTTTCAATTTTGTTTACAACTTCATACTGTACAAATGATTCGGGTGTAACGCCCATTACTAACGATATTCCTAAATCTCTTTCAATTGGTAATCCGATTTTAATACCGTTAAAGATTCCCTTTGAATAATTGCTCTTGCTAACATTATCATCAATTTTAACACCGTTGAGCAAAAAATTTGCTTCTAAACGAGTTGAATATATTCTATACCAGTTTGCGGGGTTAAGATCGCTCAAATAGTCAGAATTTTGAAGAGCATAACCTAATCCCCCCATACTCATCAATCTACTTGAAGATGCATTAATAACATCACCTACACCATATCTTGTATATAATGAACCGCCTGATGCAAAAATACTTAAATTGCTTAATAAAAATATTATTACTATAAATTTTACTTTTTTCATTCTTATCTTTGTTTAGTGTAGTATATTTTAATTTTTGGTTTAGACGTACTTGCTTTTTCGCTTATTATTGCTACTTTGTTAACGGTATTAGTCTCGTTTGAAAGATTTAATCTTATACCTTGATTACTAATTCCGTCAACCCATCTTTGAACAAATGCCGTAATATCTCCGCTGTAAACATTATTATTGTTTATCAAATATCCGATATTATAATATGCGTTTATTTTATTTGTCGTACTATCGTCTAATACTATTGCAAAAATTGTATCGCTTGCAGGAGTTCCGATATAACTTTCTGACTCATCTCGGGTTACGGATAATACTGCTTTATTTATAACAATATTTTTAGGTAATCCGCTTAAATCGAAATGAATTTTTGAGCGATAAGGATTACCACCAATCAAGAAGAGATTATTGTTAGATGAGATCGGTGCAGTTACTTCGACTGCGTGAAGATCTTCAGTTGTGTACGCCATAACCGTATCAATGTATTTCCCTATTTTTTCAACTTCAATATAAACTGCAAAATCAGAATAATCGGTATATACATTCAATCCCGGAATGCCTATTATTTTATTTGTTTCTTCAGTAGGAGAAAACATAACGCCATAATTTTCACCGCTTGTGGAATCTACATTATATTTCAACCATTTTAAGGCTAAAGAGTTTTCTATGTTAAAAGTAATTAAAGAATCGGTTATAACTTTATTATAGCTAACATCATTTGATTTATCAACAGGCAAGCTTGTATAATTACTATTATTAATATCTGTTGATGACCATGATTGTTTTATTCTATACAAATTAAAATTAAACGTACCGTTAGTTTCACCAAGTTTGTAACTCGGTAATATTTTAACCCAACAATTTCTTACAATAATGCTATCTTTAAGAAGTTGAGAAGAAATTGAATCTGCAATTACGGGATAAAATCTTACTAATGCAGTTGCTTTTGCAAATGAAGTTTTTCCGATTAACAGTTTATTTGCATTACTTAAATCAATTGAATCGTTATAGGTAGAAGAAGTAATACTCACATACATCGAGTCAGTATCAAAAATATCTGTATAAATCAAATCACCGTCAGGTAATAAACCCGAACCGGTAGAAGAAGGGTCGTCTGAACATCCGCTAAAAAATGAAAGAACAATTAAACTAATAAGAAAAATAAACAAGTGCTTTTTCAAGTATAAGCCTCCACAAAAGAGCTAAGAATTTTAAATATAACAAAGTAAGTTAAAAAAAATAAAAATTTATATCAATAAGAAAAATCAAGTACTAAAATGTTCCAAATATTTTTCTTAACTCTTTAATAGCAGCTTTTTATAAAGCTCGATATAATGCTTCGCAGAGTTTAACCATGAAAAATCGGATTTCATACCACTTTTAATTATTTTTTTCCAGTCTTCAGGTTTATTTTTATAAATTTTTATAGCCCTATTAATTTCAGATATTAAAGATTTTGTATCGTATCTTTTAAAAGAAAAACCATTCCCTTCGCCGGTTTTTTCATTAAATTTTATTACAGTATCAGCTAATCCTCCCGTCTCTCTTACAATCGGAACAGTCCCGTACATTAAGCTATACATCTGATTAAGTCCGCAGGCTTCAAATTTTGACGGCATCAAAAACATATCAGATCCGGCTTCAATTAAATGAGCTAATTCATCATCAAATCCCAAATAGCAAGCAAATTTATCTCCGTAATCAAATAATGCATCTTCAAAAAACCTGTGAAACTCTCTTTCTCCCGTACCTAATAATATTAGCTGTATATCAAGTTCCATTAGCTCGGTAAACGATTTAACTATTAAATCAAAACCTTTGGATTCATGCAATCTTGAAATCATACTTATTATTGGGACATCCGGTTTATATTGCAAATTAAATTTTTCTGCAAGATCAATTTTATTCTGCTTTTTATTATCAATATTTTTTAATCCAAATCGTGCGGGTATCAATTCGTCTTCTTTTGGATTCCATACTTCATTATCTATACCGTTAATTATACCTATCATATCATTTTTTCTTGAACATAAAAATTCACCTAAGCCACAAGATATATCTTTATCGGTACAAATTTCATTTGCATAACTCGGACTAACAGTACTAAGGATATCAGAATATTGGATTGCGGCTTTCATAAAATTAAACTTACCTTTTTGCAAAACTCCAGTTTCGGTTTCAACAATCTCTTTTGGAAGTTGAGTTTTTGCAATACTTGCTCGAGGAAATACTCCTTGGAAAGCTAAATTATGGATAGTATGTATTGTTTTAATATCTTTAAATAAGGGATTATTTTTATAAAGTAGCTTAAAATATGCAGGCACTAATCCGCACTGCCAATCGTTACTATGTATAATATCAGGTACCCAATTAAGTTTATTTATTAATTCAAAAACAGCATGCGTTAATAATATAAATCTTTCATCGTTATCCTTAAAATCCTCATTATAAATAGGATCTTGGTATAAACTATGTCTGCTTCCAAAATACTCATAATTATCAACAAAATATATTTGAACACGAGTTTTTGAGCTTACTAAAAAAGAAGAACGAAGTGAAAATTTAACATCGTTTTCGCCAATCTTCGTTTTAATATCTTTTAACCTTACTACTTCATGAATCTTAAACTTTTTTTCATCAATAGCACCGTATTTTGGAACTATTATCCTAACCTGATGCCCCAATTCTTGCAACATTTGCGGTAAGGCAGCAGAAACATCCGCTAAACCACCTGCTTTCATAAACGGAGCGACTTCGGAAGTAACAAATAATATTTTAAGTTTTTTGGTAGGAGGCATATAACTAAAATCCCTAATTTATTACTTTAAATTTACAAAATTCTTGACTTATTGACAAAAATATTTGCATATTATTTGCTATTTAATTTTTTATTATTTTTGAAGTTTAAGGATCGATTGATGTTAAAATTACTTAAGAACGCAAAGCAAATTGTTACTGTTGATACTAATAAATTAAATGTTAAGCGTGGTCTTGATATGAATGATCTTAATTTATTAACTGATCAGGATATAATTATTGAAGACGGTACTATTAAAGAATTTATTAAACGAGACGAAGTTGCTGAAAATTTTGATGAAATTATTGATGTTTCAAACAGAGTTGTTTTACCCGGATTAATAGATTGCCATACTCATACGGTATTTGCCGGCAACCGTGCCGAAGAATTTAAGATGAAAATTGCCGGAATTGGATATGAAGAGATTGCTTCTAAAGGAGGCGGAATTAATAATACAGTTAATTCATTACGTGAATTGCCTTTTGACGAATTATATGATTTGGCTGCCTCAAGGTTAGATTATTTTATAACCAGAGGTGTTACATCATTAGAAATTAAAAGTGGCTACGGATTGAGTTTTTATGATGAAATTAAAATTCTTCAAGTTATAAAAGCATTGAAAAATAATTATAAAATTGATATAGTCCCTACTTTTTTAGGTGCTCACACTATCCCCAGAGAGTTTAAAAATGACAGGGATAAATATATTAACATCATAATTAATCAAATGCTTCCTTATGTAAAAGAGAATAATTTAGCGGCTTTTTGTGATGTTTTTTGTGAAGCAACTGCATTTACTGCCGAAGAAACTGATGAAATTTTATCTGCTGCCGAAATAGCCGGTTTAAATGTAAAGCTACACACCGAACAATTTAACAATATCGGGGGTATTGATATTGCATTAAAACATAACGCAATAAGCGTGGATCACCTTGAAATGCTTAATGAAAACGATTTATTACGGATATCCAAATCAGATTCGGTTTGTGTATTGTTGCCCGGCGTATCTTTTTTCCTAAATTATAATTTTGCAAATGCTAACGAGCTTATAAAAAATAATGCAATTGTGGCTATCTCCACAGATTTTAATCCTGGATCCTCACATATCCATGATTTAAATTTGATAATGAGCATTGCTGCTATTAAAATGCGTATGACTTTAGAATCAATTATTTCGGCGGTTACAATTAATGCGGCAAAAGCAATAGGATTAGAAAAAGTAACAGGGAGTATTGAAATTGGCAAAAATGCCGATTTTAGCATTTTTGAGGCAGATGATTATTCTGATATAATCTATAATGTAGGAAAAAATTTAAATATTATGACAATAAAAAACGGTGAGATTATTTATAAACGATAATTAGGAAATAAAATGAAATTAATTGAATGCGTACCAAATTTTAGCGAAGGGAGTAACCCAATAATATTAGAAGAAATTAAAAATGCAATTTTGGAAACCCCTGATGTAAAATTATTGAGTTTTGAACCGGACAAAGACTATAATAGGCTTGTTGTAACAATGGTCGGAAACGAAGAATCTATTTTAAATGGTGCCGTAAATGCAAGTATTGCAGCTGCAAAACATATAGATATGACAAAACATAAAGGTAATCATCCCCGTCTCGGAGCGATTGATGTAGTTCCTTTTGTTCCGATAAGTAACGCAACTGTAGATGACTGTATTGAAATTTCTAAAAAATATGCCAAAATTGTTGCGGAAAAATTGAATATTCCAATATATTTATACGAAAGCGCACAAGAAAAATCTTATCGTAAAAATTTAGCTGATATAAGAAAAGGAGAATATGAAGGATTAGAAGATAAATTAAAAAACCCTGAGTGGTATCCTGATTTCGGAGAAGCAAACTTCAACCCAAAACTGGGAGGAACCGTTACAGGTTGTAGATTTTTCCTAATTGCTTATAATGTTAATATAAAATCGGAAGATATTAATTATTCTAAAGAGATTGCCGAAACTATAAGAGAAATCGGGAAACCGAAGAGAGATGAAAACGGAAAAATAATAAAATTAAATGGTGAAACCGTCCGCATTCCGGGAAAATTTAAATCTGTTAAAGCAATGGGAGTAACATTAGAACAATACAAAATAACACAAGTATCAATTAATTTGGTAAATTATAAAGTTACGCCAATGCATACTGTTTATGAAGAAGTAAAAAAATTAGCCGATGAAATGGGAGTGGAGGTTAACGGTTCTGAAATTGTGGGATTAATTCCCCTTGAAGCCATGCTTGAAGCCGGCAGATTTTATAGTAACAAAAAGGATTTATCAGAAGCAGAATTGGTCGATTTAGCTATTAAAAAATTAGGATTAAGTGCATTACATAATTTTAATCCAAATGAAAAAATTATTGAATATATGATAAAATAAGAGGATATAAAATGGATACCGATATTACAGTAAAAAATTATTTAGAAAGTTTGGAATCATCTTCCCCTACACCTGGAGGCGGAAATGTAAGTGCGTTTTGCGGGGTTTTATCTTCCGCATTAGGCAAAATGGTATGCGGTTTAACAATAGGTAAAAAAAAATATTTAGATGTTGAAGAAAAAATGAAAGAATACCAAATAATTCTTTCAGAATATAAATCAGCTTTTGAAGCGCTTGCATTAAAGGATAACGAAGCATTTGATTTGGTTATGAATGCATTTAAACTGCCAAAAGAAACAGATGAACAAAAAGAAGTTAGACATAAATCAATTGAAAATGCTACAAAAGGAGCTGCAGAAATTCCGTTTAAAGTAATAATGCATGCAAAAAAAACTTTAGATGTTTTGGAAGTTATTGCTGATAAAGGGAATAAAAATTCAATTAGCGATGCCGGTGTTGCAGTATTGCTATTACAAACTGCTGCAAAAGGTGCATTTTTAAATGTTATTATAAATTGTTCGTCATTAAACGATAAAGAATTTGCAGAAATAATGATAAAAGATGCTTCTGATAATGTTAATGATATTGAATTAAAATGCAATACAATTTTTAATAAGATTAAAAAGGATATATTAAATGAAAATTAGTGTTTTGATATTTATGTTATTATGTTATGTTACGTTTGCACAACCAATTGTAAAAACCGGAATTGAAGTTTTAAGAGATAATAATTTTGAGATTTTAAAAGGTAAAAATTTTGGGTTAGTAACAAACCCGACCGGAGTTGATAGTAAATTAAAATCTACTATCGATATTCTGTATGAATGTAAAGTCGGAAAGTTAGTTGCATTATTTGGACCAGAGCACGGTGTAAGAGGAGATTATGCAGCCGGAGAGTATGTTGGATTTTATAAAGACTCACAAACGGGTTTGCCCGTATATTCGTTATACGGAAAGACAAGAAAACCAAGCAATGATATGTTAAAAGGCATAGATGCTATTATATACGACATACAAGATATTGGTTGCCGTTCCTATACATATATAAGCACAATGGGCTTATTAATGGAAGCAGCAGCAGAAAACAATATCGAAATTATAATACTGGATAGACCTAACCCTTTAGGCGGAAACAGAATTGAAGGAAATTATGCTGAATCGGATTTCATTTCTTTTGTAAGTCAGTTCAAAATACCATATGTATATGGATTAACATGCGGAGAACTTGCGAACTATTTAAATTCAGAAGGTTTACTTAAAGACGGAATAAAATGTAAATTAACTGTTGTACCTATGGAAGGTTGGAAAAGAGATATGACATTTGAGGAAACCGGTTTAGAGTGGGTACCTACATCCCCCCATGTACCGCATAAGGATTCCCCATTTTACTATGTTGCAAGCGGTATTTTAGGCGAGCTTGATGTTATTTCTATAGGTGTAGGCTATACATTACCATTTCAAACATTTGCTGCTGAGTGGATTAACGGTGCTGAGTTAGCAAATAAAATGAACGATTTAAAATTAACCGGTGTAATTTTTAGACCAATAACATATAAACCTTACTACGCTGTGAGCAAAGGAGAAAGTATAAGCGGAATTCAAATTCATATAACTGATTTCAAAAAAGTTAATTTAACTGAAATTCAGTTTTATTTTATGCAAGTACATAATTCATTATATCCGGATAAAGATATTTTTGGATTATCAAAAAACAGACATGATATGTTCGATAAAGTTTCAGGTTCAGATAATATTAGAAAACTTTTTATGAAAAATTATAGATTTGAGGATATAAAAGATTATTTGAATAAAGATGTTGAAGAATTTAGAACAAAGATTAAAAATTACCTATTGTACTAAATTCAATAGTTTATACGGGGATAATTAGCAAAAATTTTCCCCGTATAAAAAATCCAATTGACTTTAAAAGTTTTTAGGTAGAATAATACTAACAGTTGTTCCGGCACCAACCGTACTTTTAATTTTTAGATACCCGTTATTTTTAGAAATTAACTCCTTACATAAAATTAACCCCAATCCAGTTCCTTTTTCATTATTCGTTCCTATTGTAGTATCAAAAGTATTTTGATTTAGCTTTTTATCAAGAAAATCTGCGGTCATACCAATACCGTCATCAGAAATTTCTAAATTTACAAATTTTTCATCCTCATAATCCTTACAAACTACTTTAATACGCCCGCCATATTCTGTGTATTTAATTGAATTAGATACAATATTTCGTACAACCGCATTAATCATGTTTGGGTCAGCTTTAACTGAATAGTGATCGCCAATTAAAATCTCTAAATTAATATTTTTCTTCTCAATATTAATTAATAAAGGGTTTATACTTTCGTGTATGAATGAGTGAAGATTAATTGTTTCAAAGCGAATAACTTTCCCTTCTGTCTGGTTTATTGCCCAGTCCAATAAATTTTCTAAAAGCAAATAACTATTTTTGGAAACGGAATTAATATCGCTTACTAACTCAATTTTTTCTTTTTCTTCTATCAAATCCCATGTTTTTAAAAGCCCGTCACTAAAACCGATTAAAATATTAAATGGATTTCGTAAATCATGTGCAATTATTCTAAAAAGTGTATTTTTTGTTTTATTCAATTCGTCTAATTTATTCTTTTGCTCTAAAATCTCTTTATTTAAGTTTTCTAACAATGTTCTGTTTTTTATTAAAATACTATTCCTATAAAAAAGACCAATTATTATTACTGCAAATACTACCAATACTAAAGCAAGAACATATTTTACATACAACGACCGTTCGGAATCAAGAGTCCTAATAATTTTTTCTTTATTTAATAAATCAATCTGTTTTTGTTTATTTTCAATATCGTAACTTATAGATAATTCTCGTATTTGCCTTGTTTTGTTTTCGTCAAAAATAGTATCCCTAATTTTATCATATATCTTAAAATTCTCTAATGCTTTACCCATATTGCCTTGCTGCTCATAATATTCTGCAAGTAAATGATAAGTTTTTACAAAAATTGCTTCTTGTTTAATTCTATCTTTAAGTGACAAGGCATAATTTAAATATTTATAAGCTTCACTACTATTATTTTTCATTAAGAAAAGTTCTGCGATAAAATTTACTGCTTGTAATTCCCCGGCTCGTTCAGATCGCTTATGATAAACCTCTTTCGCCGTTAAATAGTATTGTAATGCTTTATCATAATCATTAAGTATTGTATATATTCTTCCGCCTAAATTTGCCGCAACTGCAATACCCGATTCATACTTATTTTTGTAACTCATTTCCAAAGCTTTTTCAAAACATTCTTTTGCATTAACAATATCATTTAACTTTAGATAAGTATCACATATATTTGTAACCGTCCTTATCTGCCCCTGTATATCACTAATCTCTTCTTTTAGTTTTAATGATATGTTAAAATATTCTTTTGCAAGCTTATATTCTTTAATTTGATTATATACTAATCCAAGGTTATTTGCAGTATTTGCAATATCCGATTTATTATTTAGCTTAACTCTTTCTTTGTAAGAATTCATTAGATACTGTGCAGCAACGGCATAATTTCCGATAAAATAATTTGCCACTCCTAAATTATTTTCGGTTTCAGCAAGTACTGATTTATCCAAAATCCTTAAGGCTATAATGTAACTTCTTTGTAGCAAATTAAAAGCTTTTTCAAATTCCGCAGTGTTTATATAGCAAAAACCAAATTGACCTAATACTTTTGCTTCTCCTTTAGGATAATTATAACTCTTAAATAATTTTTCGGCTTCTTTTTCGTATGTCAAAGCTTCAACTAAATGGTCATGTCTTAATACTTTAAGCAAGTCATATAATGCATCAATCTTTTCAATTCCTTCGGCTTTATAGTATTTAAATTTTATACTATCTAATTCAGAGGCTGAAATATTACCGAAATAACAAAATCCGACAAAAATAAAAAAAACCGATTTAATAATATTATTAATAGTCAATTTCAATATCTCCTACCGGCCATCTTGCTCGTAAATTTAATGTATCAGGAAATACATAAAATTTTTCCGATTTTTTAAATGGAAATACTTTACCGTTTGTGTAAACATCGTTTGAATCTGCGTCTTCATATAACCATAATAAATATTTTCCGGGAATTACATTTTTGAAATTAAATTCATCTTTATCATTTAAAGTTTGCAAGTAATTATTTTGTTTATTTTCAATTTTAATTTTCCTTTTAACCGCATTTTTCGTTTTTACTTTTCCGCTAACACCCGTAAAAATTAAATCATCTACAGTATTTATTTCCGCCTTAAATAACGAGTCAATCTTATTACCGGCGGCATCATATATTTGGTTTGTACTAATAATAAATTTTAGTTTACTCTTCGGCTTTAATTTTTCGAGAATATTAATCAAAATTGAAGAATCATCAATTTTAGCTTTTTCAATTTTAATTACTTCATTCTTACTATTAGTTAACCTACAACTATCTAATATTTCATTAATATTAATGCCGTCATTAAAATTGATAGTAAAACTCGCTCCTTCCAAGTCAATCGTCTTATTTTCATATTTAGTTGTAATACTAACAACTTTGGGCTTTAAAGTATCGGCAAGTTTTGTCGTTGTTATAAATAATTCTTGTTTATCAGAAAAATTGTTATTCAAATCACTAATATTTTCAACAATTAAATAATTATCATTAAGACTGTTTAAGGTATCATCTATGCATAAAAAGTAAGTTTTTGGTTTTACATTCTTAAATAAGTATTTAATTTTTATGCTATTTTTTGCAGTTGAATCAATTATTGAAAAGTTATTTACCGAAATTTTTGAACTGTCAATAAATTCACTAAATTCAACTAAAATATGATTTTTATCTGTCATCGTTATATTTGTTAAGCTTGGTTTTAAAGTATCCTCTAAAGATAGAATTAAATTTACCCCTTCTAATAAATTATCATCTTTCTGTAATTCAATATCCTTAAATGGTACACCAAATTTATCTTCACCTACATTATACAATAAATTTCTTAAATCATCGGTAAATGCAAATATTTTATATTTTCCCTCACCTAAACCGACTAAATTAAAAGTTCCGTCTTTTGCTACTTGAGTTAAATAATCAGGTTTTACAATCGAAGGATTTAAAGTATCAGATGAATCTCGATATGCAAAAATGAATGCATCTTTTTCTTCAGAAAAATAAATTTTACCGTTTATTTTTCCGTCATCTATTTTATCACCTGTTGAAAAAAATAAGTTAAAACTTTTTACCATTTTATTTTTGTTATTTATATCAACTAAATCCGTACCTATATTAATAGTATAAGTAGTATTTTTTTTAAGTTTTTCTTTATCGAAGAAAACTTTTACGCTTTTTCCCGACCAATCATACTCAAATTTCGAATCTATTTTGGGTGAGATAAAAAATGCATCTTGAAAACTTCTTTTATCAACATATTCACTAAAGCTAAATTCAAAATAGTCATCGTTAAAATTTATAGTTTCGTTTTCCGGGTAAAAATTTAAAATTGTCGGCGGCTCTTTATCTACGGGACCTCCTGAAGGAGGCAATTGATTTGCGCATGAGTAAATCAATATTAAAGCAAAAAAATAAATGACTTTTTTCAATTATTTCTCATCATTTGTCTATAAATAGCTACGTTTCTATTATGTTCGCTTAAAGTGGTTGCAAATTTATGGCGTCCGTTTACATCTGCAACAAAATAAAAATAGTCTGTTATTGCCGGGTTTAGTGCTGCATAAACTGCTTGTTTACCCGGATTATTAATGGGTCCCGGTGGTAAGCCGTATTTTTTATACGTATTATAAGGTGAATTAATTTCCAGATGTCTAAACAGTATCCTTTTAGGTCTCTCACCTCTTACTATGTACTGAATAGTCGGGTCTGCTTGTAACATCATACCCCGTTTTAATCTATTATGATACACGCTTGATATTTTTGCAAATTCATCAAATTTATTACTTTCGCCGTCAATAATTGAAGCTAAAGTTAAAATTTCATGCTTTGTCATGTTTAATTGTCTCATTTTTTGCGTATTTGTCGAATCGAACAATTTATCCATTTGTTTTACTAAAAATTTTAACACTTTTTTTTCATCCATATTTTTATCAAAAAAATATGTCTCGGGAAGTAAATATCCTTCTAAATTATTAGCTTTTACTCCTAAACTTTTAATAAAATTCTGATCATTGGATAAATTTATGATTTTAACTGAATCCAAACCCATTTTTTTACTTAATAACCCCGCTAAATCAGGCAGCCAAATTCCTTCAGGAATTGTAACAGGCATTAATTTGTTTTTTCCTCCCTTTACAAATAAATTAACTAAATTTATGTAACTTATATTATCCGGAATTCTATAAACTCCTGCTTTTAATTCTTTTTGAGCATTCTTTAAATAAGTAACTAAATAAAAGTAAGTTTTGTTAAATATAATTTTTTTTGAATAAAGAGAATCAGCTATATCTTTTACGGTACTCCCTTCCTTAACATAAACAATATTATCACCTTCAGAAGGTTTTATATAAGGATATGTAAATGTAAAAATTAAAAGAATTAAGGAAAAACAAAGAAAAGTAATTAAAATCTTTAGGTCATTTTTATTCATAAACTGTAACAATCAAATAAAATAAATATGTTTAAATATAGGAAAAAAAACCAAAACTAACTATTAATGTTATTCCCAATAATCAAAATTTAGGTTTGGAAAAGCCGTATAGTCTAAATTATACGATTTGCCGGATAAATACAATTGTTGACCTCTATAAGCAATCATAGCAGCATTATCACCACAATACTCTATGCTTGGAATTACTGTATTTATTTTATATTTATTTCCGATTTTAAATATTTCGCTTCTAAGTAAACTATTTGCAGCTACACCGCCAACAATCGAAATACTATTTACCTTGAACTTTTTTAAAGCTTTTTCAACATTATTGGTAAGTGAGCGAATAGCCGTAGATTGAAATGAAGAAGCAATATCAAATATTGCAGATTCAGGAATCTTTCCGTTTGGGAACTCTTTTTGAGTATATCGTAAAACAGCTGTTTTTAAACCGCTAAAAGAAAAATCCAAATCGTTTTTGGTTTTTGAGATGGGAAATTTTATTGAATTACAGTCCCCTTTTTTCGAGTATTCTTCTATCTTTGGACCACCGGGGTAACCCAGGCCTAACAATTTTGAAACTTTATCAAATGCTTCACCTACTGCATCATCAATTGTTGACCCTAATTTTATTATTTTTGTATCGCTTTCAACAATCAACAATATAGTATTACCACCTGACACAGCTAAGCACAAATATGGGAATTTGGGCTTTTCTTGCATTAAAAAACCGCTATAAATATGTCCTTCTACATGGTTAACAGGTATAAATGGTTTATTAACCGAATATGCAAGCCCTTTAGCATAAGTTAGACCTACTAAAAGTGCACCTATTAAGCCCGGTCCTGCTGTAGCTGCAATTATGTCAATATTATTAATAGCAATATCAGCTTCATTAATAGCAGCTTTCACAAGTGGATGTATTAATTGCAAGTGTGCCCGACTTGATAGTTCGGGCACAACTCCGCCAAATTTTTTATGAACTCCTTGCGATGAAATTAAATTGCTCAGTATTTTATTGTCCTTTAAAACTGATACCGAAGTTTCGTCACAAGAGCTTTCTATGCCTAATACAATCATTTAAAACTGAATATACTTTTTGTAATATACCATGCCATATTAGGATTTTCCTGCAATCTTCTAATTGAATAAGCATACCATTGCTCGCCAAACGGCACATAAATTCTAATTTTATAACCGTCATTATTTATTTTATCTCGCAAGTGTTCGGTTACTCCGTAAAGCATTTGAAATTCAAATTTAGACTTATCAATCTTTTTGTTATTAATTTTTGTAAAAACTTCTTTTAATAAAATACCGTCATGGGTTGCTATACCTACATAATTACCGTCATCAAGCATCTTATCCAAAATTTTAAGGTAATTATCTCTTACTTCTTGTTTACCTTTATAAGCAATTTCTGCCGGTTCTACGTAAATTCCTTTGCATAATCTGTAATTTGTTCCGTTCTTGTTTAACTTAACAATATCATCATAAGTTCTAAATAAATAAGCTTGAACCACAATTCCTACATTATTATACTTTTCTCTAATTCTGTTGAACATTTCGATAGTTTTTGTTGTTACAGAGCTATCTTCCATGTCAATTCTTACAAAGTTATTATACTCGTTTGCTTTGTCTAATATCTCACAAATTTGTGTATAAAAAAACTCGGGATCAATAACTAATCCCAACTGAGTCGGTTTGATAGAAATATTGGCATTTAGCTGGTTTTTATTAATGGCTTCCAATACCTCTAAACATTCTTTTTTAGCTTCTTCTGCTTCTTTTTTAGTGCTAATTGCTTCACCCAAAACATCCATAGTTGCTAAAATTCCCTTAGCATTTAATTCCTTTACTACTCTTACCGCATCTTCCAGTTTAGTTCCGGCTATATACTTTTTTGCAAAAATATATACAACCGGTTTTGGTAATAATTTAACAAATTGTACAATTAATCGATTAAGTGCGTCCACATTTACACCTTTAATTTATCCTCGTTATGTTTGTAAAGACTTATTTGTCTTTTAAATCAAAATTAACAAAATTTTAGTTCGTACACAAAAATAATATTTAATTTTACTCATTATTAGTAGAATTATCTATTAAATACCTTTTAATTTTTTGAGTTGTCGTTTTTTCAAATTCCTTATCTTGTATGTGGAATCTTTTTATCTGTTTAAAAGCAGGTAATTCTTTATTAATATTTGCTATTTCTTCTTTAACAATTTCATTAATAAATTCCTGAGTAATTTTCTTTTCTGTTTTTTCGGCTAATTGAATAATTGCTTCAGCATCAACCACTATTTTAACGGCAATTACCTCGTCATGCTTGGCATCTTTTTCACCGTAAACTACACACTCTAAAATAAAAGGACTTCTATTTAATAAATCTTCTATCTCTTCCGGAAATACATTTTTACCGCTGTTAGATATTATTACATTTTTTAACCTACCGCATATATGTAAAAATCCGTCTCCGTCTAAATATCCAATATCACCGGTTTTAAACCAACCATCTTCAAAAGCTAAATTAGTTTGAAAATCATTTTTATAATAACCAAGCATTACACTCGGTGCTTTAGCCCAAATTTCACCTATTCCTTCATTATCTGGATTATTAATTTTGATTTCCACCGAAGGTAACGGTAAACCGGCAGCATTATCTTTAAAATCATCTAAACGATTTAAGGCTAATATCGGCGAGCATTCAGTTAACCCGTATCCTTGTACAAAAGTAAAACCAAATTCTCTTAATCCTTTTGCTACTAAAGGATCTGGGGCTGCACCGCCGGCAATAAAAATTCGCATATGACCGCCAAACTTTTCATGCATTTCCTTAAATATTTTTTTCTTTAAATCTTTCCAACCTAAAAGTGCTGCAAAATTTGTAAGTTTAACTAACGGCGGAACAATTAATGATTTTACTTTATCATCTTTTATTGTCTTGCTGATACGTTTAAACATCTTATCAAATAACAAAGGAACACCGAGTAACATTGTAGCTTTAACCTTCTGAATATCGTCAACTACCGTTTTTAACGATCGAGCATAATGAACGCTGCTTCCGCAATACAACGGACACATCATTCCGCACGTACATTCATAAGTATGATGCATCGGTAAAACAGATAAAAATTTATCTTCGGGATAAATGAACATCATACTTACCATATCAACTAAATTTGACGCTAAGTTGTATTGACTTAACATTACTCCTTTAGCTCGACCTAAAGACCCACTTGTAAAAATTATTTCAAATAAATCATCGGGGTTTATTTTTGGTAAGTTTTCTATTGAAGCCGGAATTGATTGCTCAATCATATCCGCCATAATCAAAAAATTTTCGTCTGCTCTCGTTTCATCCATGCAAACAAAATGTTTGAGTTTTTTTGACGAACTTAATTTTGAAAATGATTCCGAATAATTATCCGAAAATATTACGGCTTCACTATCAGATTCATAAATGATATTAAAGATTTCATTTTCGGTTAAATTTTTATCAATCGGTACAACTACATAATTAAAGCAAGCACAAGTTAAAAAACTTATTGCCCATTGGGTTCTGTTTTCGCCAATTAAAGCTATATGAGAACGTTCTTTTATGCCTAATAGCTGCAACGAGTGCCCAAATCTTAAAATATTATCTAACAATTGGGCATAAGTTACCTTGTTTATCGGTGTATTATTTAAATCTTCTAAAGCGAGCTTAGAAGAGTATTTCTTGGTGTTCATCAACACCATTTCTTGAATAGTTCTTATCTTAGGAACATCATGTAATTTTAAATTCTTTCTCTTCATTTTATACTCGCTCTAAAATTTTTATTTTGTAAGGTCTTCCAAAATTCCTTTTAGTAATGAATAGAATTTTACCACTGCCGGTATATTCACTTTTTCATCAGGTGAATGTGCACCTTGTATAGTCGGACCAAATGAAATCAAATCCATTTTGGGATATTTAGCACTTAACAGTCCGCATTCAAGCCCGGCGTGTATTGCTTTAATCTCAGGTTCGCTTTTAAAAATTTCATAGTAAACATTTTTTGCGGTTTTTAATAACGGACTGTTAATGTTTGGTGTCCAACCGGGATAACCGTCACTACCGGCAACATTTGCTCCCGCTAAAGTAAATACCGAGCGTACAGAAGCAGCAACATATTGTTTTGCACTTTCAATTGAGCTTCGTTGACTTGTACCTATTTTAAGTTCGTTTTCAAAAATCTCAATAGTAGCCAAATTTGTTGAAGTTTCTACTAAACCTTTAATATCATTACTCATATTAATTATTCCGTGAGGAATTGCAAGCAAAGTATTAATTATTATGTTTGTAAATTTCTTTTTGAAAACTTTTTCAATTTTTTCTTTTTTTCTTTCAAAATTAATTACAATTCCGCTTTCGGACGAATTGAATTCTCTAACTATCTCAGTGTAAAAAGTTTTAATTATCTCTTTAACTTCTTTTTCCTTTTCTTTTTCAATTAAAATAATCGCTTCCGCTTCTCTTGCAATTGCATTTCGTTTTGAGCCTCCCGAAATAGAAGCTAATTTAAATTTGGTTGCTTTTAATCTATCCAATAAGCGTGCTAATAATTTAATAGCATTTGCTCTGCCCAAATGAATATCTAAACCTGAGTGTCCCCCTTTAAGTCCCGTAATTATCAACTCATAGGGTTTTAATTCTTCATCAACTTTTTTTGAATATTCTATTTCAAATGTACCGGTACTATCTTGACCGCCGCTACAACCAATATAAAACGTTCCGTCTTCTTCACTATCTAAGTTTAATAATATTTTACCTTTAACAAAATCTGATTTTAGATGATTAACTCCTGTCATTCCGGTTTCTTCATCTATCGTAAGTAACAATTCCAAAGGACCATGAACCGAATTTTTATCTAATGCAATTGCCATACCAGCAGCTACACCTATGCCGTTATCTGCACCCAAGGTTGTACCGTTTGCTCTTATCCATTCTCCTTCTTTAATTAATGTTAACGGATCATTTTCAAAATCATGTTCCGTTCCTTTATTTTTTTCACATACCATATCAACATGTCCTTGCAATACTACTATAGGAGCATTTTCCTTTCCTGCTGTAGCCGGAACTTCTATAACTATGTTTCCTACTTCGTCTTTACGATAATTAAATCCATGTTTTAATGCAAATTCTTCAACAAATTTAATTACTTTTTCTTCTTTTTTTGAAGGTCTTGGCACTTGACTTAAATCATAAAATGCACCCCACAATAACTCGGGTTGCAAACCACTAATAACTTCTTTTGACATTCTATTCTCCTCGTTCTTTATAATTTTAGCTATGGCGAATTGTTAAAATATCGCCGTCTTTAACTATATAATCTTTTCCTTCTAATCTCCATGTACCGTTTTCTTTACATTTTGCAAACGATTTATGCTCCATAAAATTATCGTATGAAACAACTTCGGCTCTAATAAATTTATTAAAAAAATCGGTATGAATAACTCCGGCAGCTTGTTGAGCAGTATAGTTCTTTTTTATTGTCCATGCCCTACATTCATCTTCTCCGGCAGTAAAAAACGATTCAAGACCCAATAATTGATATAAAATTCGTAAGATTTTACTTTTAGCTGATTCTTTAATACCGTAATCAGCCATAAATGTTGCTCTATCATCTTCTTCCAATTCCATCAATTCTTCTTCAATTTTGGCAAAAAACGGCAACACTATCAAACCGTATTTTGCAAATTCCGTACTTATCTTTTCAATTTGCGAATCGATAGAATCTGCCGAGTTTTCATCAAAATTGATAGCTGCAGCAGCCGGTTTTAAGGTTAATAGTTGGTATCCGCTAAGTAATTTTTTTTCATTATCTTCCAGTCCTAACGTTCGTAACGGTAGTTCTTTTTCCACGTGCGCATAACATTTTTCAATTACCGGTAATTCTTGTTTTAACCTATCATCTTTTGATTTTTGAATATCTTTTTTAATTTTATCTAATCTTTTTTCAAGAAATTCCATATCTGTAAGTAAAAATTCTGTTTCCAAAAAAATTATATCTGCATTAGGATTAATTTTACTGTTGGGATGAGGAACTGAATCATTTGAAAAATTTCTTACAACATAAAATAATGCATCATTATTTTTTACATTATTTAAAAATGCCGAGGTTATTCTTAATTTACCTTCGTCAGAAGTTCTTAAACCCGGTATATCATAAACCTCTATTGTTGCGTTAACTTGTTTTTCGGGATTAAAAATTTCTGTCAATTTGTCAAGTCTTTCATCGGGGACTTTAACCACAGCAATATTTGCTTCTTCTTTTTGTCCCCCTTCTTCACTTTTTAAACCGGCTAAAATGTTAAATAATGTTGTTTTTCCTGAATACTGTAAACCTACTAATCCAATTTGCATAAATTTATTCTTGTTTTTTGTTTTAAATTACGATTCAACTTGTGTTTTTAATGCAATTTCTTCTAAAACGGATGATATTTTTAGACACTGAGGAAGATCACCTTCGTAAACTACAGCTTTTCCGTTAAGATGAACCTTTAACGTTAATGCCGATGCTTTATCGTAAGAACATCCCAATGCTTTAATAAGTTGAGTTATTACTTCATCAAAGGTATGCCATTCGTCATTAAATAGTATTACTCTATAAGATAATTTTGAATTTACTTCATCCGAAATTTCCGACGAAATATTTTCTTTTGTATCTTGACCAAATATCATAACTAAATCATCCGAAAAAAAAATTATAAATTGAAATATAAAAAAAAATTTGTTTAAATTTAGCAGTTTGATTATATTTTTTTATTTGATTACTAAACTCAGAAAATAAATACGGAGGACTAATGAAAATAGTTGTTTGTGTAAGTCATGTCCCTGATACCGCTTCTAAAATTAATATTGCTGGAGACGGTAAAAATTATGATAAAAACGGGCTTACATTCGTTTTAAATCCTTATGATGAATTTGCTATTGAGGAAGCATTAAAAACTAAAGAGAAATTTGGCGGCGAAGTGATATTATTAAGCCTTGGCGATTCTTCTTTTACCGAATCCTTACGTAAAGGATTAGCGATGGGTGCTGATAGTGCAATTCTATTAAAAAGTACCGTTTATCAGGATTCGCTTTCGGTTGCAAAATCTTTAGCCGAAGAAATAAAAAATTTGGGTGCCGAATTAGTTTTTGTCGGCAAACAATCGGTTGATTTCGATAACCAGGTTATGGGTCAAATGTTAGCTGAATTACTTGATTTTAATTCAGTTTCTGTTGCTGTTTCTTTAAATATTGATGCTAACAAAATTATAGCCGAAAGAGAAATTGAAGGCGGAAAAGAAGTAATCGAAACGTCCCTACCCGCAGTAATTTCAGCTCAAAAAGGCTTAAATGAACCTCGCTATCCTAACTTAAAAGGCATTATGGCTGCTAAGAAAAAAACTATTGATGAAAAAGATGCTAAAGTTTTTGATAATCACTCCGAGTTTTTGGGATTGGTTAGACCAACTTCAAAATCAGCCGGAAAAATAGTAGATTCACCGGCAGAATTAGTGCGTTTATTAAGAGAAGAAGCAAAGGTAATATAGGAGATAAATTATGTCAAATAAATTTTTAGTTATCTTAGAACAAAGAAACGGAAACATTAAAAAATCTTCAATTGAAACCGCCAGTGTTGCCGTAAAAATTGCGTCTCAAGTTAATGCTGTTGTAGAAGCAGTAGTATTAGGTAATTCGGTAGAAAATTTTGAAGCAGTAGTATCCGCCGGTGTTTCAAACATATGTTTTTATAAAAATTCAAGCTTAGATGAGTACTCATCATCTGCATATACTGAAATTGTTACAAATCACACAAAAAGTAATTCATTTACTCATTTGTTTATTTCTAACACTGCACTCGGGAAAGACTTAGCACCTCGCTTATCGGCAAAACTTGATTCCGGATTAGTAATGGATTGTACTTCTTTAGACGTTTTGGATAATGAAATTGTGGCAACTCGCCCAATTTTTGCCGGAAAAATGCTTATGAAACAAAAGTTAACCTCGGCTGTTAAAATATACAACCTAAGACCAAATGCATTCGGAATTTTACAAACTAATGATGTTTCTTTATCATTAAATACTGTGGAAGTTGCAGATGTTACCTTAAAAGTAAAAACAATTGAAGTTAAAAAGAATGAAGGGAAATTGGACGTTGCGGAAGCCGATATTATTGTTTCCGGAGGTCGTGGAATGAAAGGACCAGAAAACTTTACTTTAATCGAAAACCTTGCAAAAGAACTTAATGCCGCTGTTGGTGCAAGTCGTGCCGTTGTGGATGCCGGCTGGAGACCGCATGCAGAGCAAGTAGGACAAACAGGAAAAACAGTTTCCCCTAATTTGTATGTTGCAGTAGGAATTTCGGGTGCTATACAACATGTTGCAGGAATGCGTTCTTCAAAATACATTGTTGCAATTAATAAAGATAAGGATGCTCCTATATTCCAGATTGCCGATTACGGTTTAGTTGCGGATGCTTTTGATGTTCTTCCTTCGCTTATTGAAGAAGTAAAAAAAATTAAACAATAATTGTAAGATATAAAATTGGAAAAAATTGAAGTTGAAGTTGTAGGTTTATCGGCAAATGCAGGCAGAAATGGTGCATTTGCCCTTATTCTCAAAGAGATTTATGGTTGGAGACGACTACCCATTTTAATAGGCTCGTTTGAAGCTCAAGCAATTGCTTTACCATTAGAAGGAACTAAACCCCCTCGTCCTTTGCCTCATGACCTTATCAAAAGTTTTTGTGATAATTTAGGCGCTAACGTTGTTGAGGTTTTTATTGATGAATTAAAGGATAGTACTTTTTTTGCAAAAATTACTCTTGAGTACTCTTCGTTAACTACAGAAATTGATTCCCGACCTTCCGATGCAATTGCACTTGCGGTAAGAACAGGTGCTCCTATTTTTGTTAGTTCGGATGTAATGGATGTTGCTTCTTATAAACCCTCAGACGTTCCGGATTATATGGAGTCATCAACCGAGAATGATGAAGATGAGGATGATGAATTTGGGTTTGATTTAAATAGTAATCAAAACAAAAAAGAACAAGAAAATACAGAAAATATTTCGAAAGACACAATAAATATCCCTCAAGAGTCTCAAATTGCTGCTTTACAAGAGTTGTTAAGACAAGCGATTGAGAAAGAAGACTACGAAAGAGCCGCAAAATTACGGGATGAAATTAATAAACTTGGCAATCCAAATTCTTAATTGAATACTGCCGCCCCGATAGGACAATCGGGGCATTTATTTTTAGAACAATAGTTCCTAAAAATTTCCAACATCCCTTGTGTAATAATTGTCTTTTCTATATACTTAGTCATTCCCAATGCTTCTGCAACTTCATTTACTATATTATTTTCCGATTTTTGAGTAAAAATATTATACATTTGTAAAAGTTTTTTAGCATACTGCGGCTGATTGAAAACTTCAAAATATACTAAAAAAAGCGGAAATATCACATTAACCATAATCTCATCAGATCGTTGTGCCCCGACAAAATATTTTATCTCGCTTTTAATCGGTTTTTCAAAAACATAATGCTCTTTCCAATATCCTTCGGCTTTTATAACAAATAGATTTTTAATTGAACCGATTAATACATTTAAATTGTGTATCTCTTTAATTTTCTTAATTAATACATTAATTAAATTATTATTTAACAATTGATTTAAAAATCTGGCTCCCCCTGCAATTCTAATTGTAGGAAAATTTTGAGGTCTAAGTTTAAAAAAATGCCATTCTATTTCGGTTAAAATTGTACCGTCATAAATCAACTTAATTTTTTGCCAATTTTTAACCATATTTCTAACATACTGCGATAAATTTCCCGAATCAGCTTTTAAATTTTCATTAAATAAATTTGCGATATTAAATAATGCTGCTTCGCTCATCTCAATAAAGTTATTTTTATCCAACGATTTCATAAATTTAATATTTGCCGCTTTAGCAAGTTCGAGCATAGGAACTTTATTTTTTGAATAGCCAAGTGCTTCAAATATTAATTCGTAAAATACTTGTTCCCATAATTCGGCACTCTCTAAACTTTTCGGATCAATTTGTTTACCCATTTCTTCCGGACTAAAATGATAAGCAATTACCGGCTCATGTAAATTTAATGAGTTTAAATAACTTAATTCTTTAAGTCTTACTAAAATCCTTTCACATTTTTTATTTAATCTTTCAATTCCCATTTTTGAAAGAATTTCTATCTTTTTTTCTTCGTTTAATAAATTAATATCGGTTAGACACTTTAAATATGCGTGATTTGTTTTAATGGTGTCCGTCTCTTTTATCATTGATTCAAGCATGCTTGGTGATAGATAATTGGATAAGCATAATGTAGGAATTTTTCTGCCGTCTCTTGTGTACACGTATTCTTGATTTTGTTTATTGTATAAGGAAACATGTAAAATTACTTTGTTATAATGATTATTTAAATTATGAGCATGGTTAATCCAATCGGAGTAATTTGTATCAATTTCAACATCACCAATAAATACAAAATTACCTATTCTAATTTTTGAATTCTTAAAATCGGGTCCTCCTTCGTCACCATTAAAAACACCTATATCAAGTACCTCAACATCTTCACCGTTTATGGTCTTTAATTGTCCTAACTCTTTATGGTTAATCCATTGTTTATACAACATCTCTTCAGAAACAGTTTTCGATTCCACCTTAACCTCGCTTAATGAACAAAAATTTATTAAATATTAATAAATATTGTTGAAACATTTAATATTATCGAAAAATATTCCAAATGTCAAGTTATTTGGTAAAATCTAACTCATTTTATTATAATTGTTAATAGTTTCTTGTATAATTTTGGGAAATTGAGGGCTGTTTTCACAATAAATTAATGCTCTGCTAATATTAACTAAATAGTTATTATTTTTAACAGTCTTAAATAATTTTGTAACATCCTCTAAGCTACCTCCTTGTGCACCTACCCCCGGCAATAAAACATACAAATTATTAAAATTTTCAATATTTTGCTTAAGTTCTTCTAATTTAGTTGCTCCGAATACAATACCGCAATTATTATTTATGTTCCAATTATTAATCGAATCTAAAACATTTTGGTACAAATATTTCCCGTTTTCGTTTTTTATTTTCTCAAAATTTTCCGCACTCTTGTTTGATGTTAAAACAAGTATAAAACTAATTTTATCCTCATATTTTAAAAATGGTTCAATTGAATCAAAACCCATATACGGATTTAATGTCACACTATCAAATTTTAATTCGTCAAAAATACCTTTTGCATACATTTCACAAGTATTTCCTATATCGCCTCTTTTTGCATCTCCAATAGTAAAAATATCTTTAGGAATGTAACCGAGCGTCTCTTCCATTAATTCAAAACCCTTAGTTCCTAATCTTTCGTAAAATGCAAAATTTATTTTATAAGCAGCAGCAAATTGATAAGTGTTTTCAATTATTATTTTATTAAATAACTGTAGCGGATTTTTCTCTTTCTTTAAATATTCCGGTATTTTATTTTCATCAGTATCTAATCCTACACAAATATGTTTATTATTATTTAAGGCATTTTTAAGCTTTTCTTTTGCAATCATAGTTATCCCTGCTTTCTATTCCTAAAGATATTTAATGTTATAGCTATTAATATTATATTTGCTAAAAACGAGCTTCCTCCGTAACTTAAAAAAGGTAACGGTAAACCGACAACAGGTGTTACGTTTAAGTTCATTCCTAAATTTATTGCAAAATGAGTAAAAAACATTGCTAAAGTGCCTATTAAAACTAAACTGCTGAACTTATTATCAATGTGTGTAGCTAAATCTAAAATATGAATAAACATGTACAAAAATAAACCGATAGTTATTATGGAACCTATAAACCCAAATTCTTCTCCTATTACGCAAAATATAAAATCAGTCCATTGTTTAGGAATAAAATTTAATTGAGTTTGATTTCCCTGCAAATATCCTTTTCCCCAAAAACCACCTGAACCGATTGCAACTTTTGCCTGCATTAAATTGTATCCGGCTCCTAACGGATCAGCTTCCGGATTTACAAATGTCATAATTCTATTCTGTTGATGAGGTCGTAAAAAGCGCATTGCAAAGTCAAAAAAGAAACCGGCAGCTATGTTAAATATAAGTACGGATGCACTGATAAAAATATTCTTTTTAAAATAGAATAAAATTGCAATTATTACACCTATCGTTATAATAAAAAAAACAGTACCGAATAAAGAAGAAAATGCCGCAAACCCGGGAGAAAGAACAACAAACAATGTAAAAAGATTAATACCGCTCCAAAAAATCATAGTAATAGTTATTGTTACAAAAACAATTGAAGTTCCGAAATCCGGTTCAGCCAAAATTAGGAAAATCGGAACGCCACCAATTGCCAAAGCTATTGCAATATCTTTCAGATTATTTAGATCTCGCTGTTGATCGGTTAACCAATAGGCTAACATCATTATAGTTCCTATTTTAGCAAATTCAGAAGGTTGAAAACCAAAAAAACCTAAATTTAGCCAGCTTTTTGCCCCATAAACTTGCTTTCCCATAACATGGACTGCTAATAATAAAATAATTGATAAAATGTAACCCGGTTTTGCCAATATCTTTAAAATTTGATTAGGAATGGCTACAATTACTAATAAGACAATAAACGATAATACTACCCAAAAAAATTGTCTTTGGAAATTAGATTCTGCCGCCGGATTACTATTTGTTGAACTATAAATTGCAAGTAACCCAATAATTGAAAGCAGTAGAGTGGGAATAAACACCTTCAAATCTAAAAAATCTTTAAATTTTGTACCAATTTTAATCTTGTTGATCATTGTTTACTTTCTCTTTAATTTCCTTTTTTTCAACTTTAACATCTTTCAATAAATATGCTTTCATAACATCACGTGCAATAGGAGCAGCATGTGTTCCGCCAAACCCTACATTATGCACAATTACTGCAATTGCAATTTTTGGGTTATCATAAGGTGCAAACCCTATAAATAATGCATGATCCGCACCATGAGGATTTTGTGAAGTTCCGGTTTTACCGGCTATTATAAACGAACTTTCTTTTATATGTGTTGCCGTACCTGCGCCGTTCACTACCAAATACATTCCTTCTCTTACAATATCAAAATACTCCTTTTTAATATTAACTGATACTTCTTTACTTATAAAAGGTTCGAACTTTTGTGTTTTTGAATTAATAAACCCTTTAACAAAATGAGGGCTATAAGTTTTACCGTAATTAGCAAGTAAACAAGTGTATTGTGCTAATTGTATTATAGTTGTACTTAATTCACCTTGTCCTATACCAAGACTAACTAAAAATCCGCCCCCCCATCTATTTTTTCCCCACACCTTGTCATAGTACAATCTACTCGGCACTAACCCGGGTAGTTCTTCGCCTATATCTACTCCCGTTCTTTCACCAAACCCAAATTTATGAGCATATTCATTCCACTTATCAATGCCGATTTTAAGTATTAATTGGTAGTAAAATGTATTACAAGATTTTTCAATAGAATGCTTAATATCAATTGACCCGTGGGAACCATGACACTTAAAGAACCTATTACCGTATTGAAAACCTCCCGGACAGTTTGTATGATATTCGGGAGTTATTATTCCTTCTTGTAAAGCCAATAATGATTCAAACATTTTAAATGTAGATCCGGGCGGATTTACTGACATTGTTGCCCTATTAAATAACGGTTTTCGCTTATCATTTAATAATTCAGTCCAGGCTCCTTTACTTGTATAAGACGTAAGCGCATCCAAATCAAAATCCGGTGAACTATAAAATGCCAGTATCTCACCGGTACTCGGCTCAATTGCTACTAAAGCGCCTTGCTTATCTCCAAAACCTAACTCGGCAGCTTTTTGTGCATCTAAATCTATACCCAACACTAAATCATTCCCCTTTACCATAGGTTTATCAAATTTACCGTCCTCATATTTACCTATGTATCTTTGTCGAGAATCCAAAAGAATATAATTTATTCCTTTTTCACCTCTCAAATATTTTTCATAAGCTCTTTCAATTCCGGTAACGCCAATCATATCCCCCATTTGATATTCGTCTTTTTTTACCTTTAATTGTTCTTGCGATATTTCACGAATATATCCGAACATATGAGCACCTCTAACCCCGTGCTTATAATCTCTTTCGGTATCGGTTACATAATTTACACCCGATAACTCATCTGCATTTTCTTCGTACCAGGCAATAAATTTAAAATCAACTCCTCTTTTTATTAAGCGAGGTATATATTTAGATGAGTTTCTGTTCAATCTTAAAATTTTAGAAATTGTACCCGGTTCATAATCTAAATGTTTATCAAGTTTAGCATTTAAAGAAGTATCATAAAAGGCAGGAGTTATTTGGACTGAAAAACTTGGTTTATTATTAACAAGCACATGATAATTTCTATCATATAAAATTCCTCTTGGTGCTTGCTGAAAAATTCCTTTTATGCTATTTTCCGAAGACTTTTGATTATATATTTCATAATCAATCAGCTGCATTTTAACCAACTGAAAAATTAAAATTATTCCAAAACCAAGCACAAAAAAGAAAAGGATGTTTCTTCTTTGTTCGGTAGTTATTTCAATTCCTCTTTTCATCTAATTCTTTCAATTTTATTATTATATATAATAGAAGGTAAACTGAAAGCCGAAGTATATAAACCCGGAAAGATTGAACGCCTTACTAAAAAAGTTGAAAATGTATTTAAATTTTCGGTAACCGAAAAAATAGAATAAAACAACGAATCGACAGATGAACATAATAATACAATTACCATAAAAAACGCAGAACCAAGTGTAAGTTCAATTTTATTTTCATTATAAAAATAGCCTGCAATAAAACCGGCAACCGTTTTACTAAACATAGCCGGACCAATTAAACCACCGCTAAACACATCAAAAAGAAATCCGAAGATAAAACCCAAGAGCATTCCAAATTTTTGTCCTTTTTTAACTGCATAGTATATTACGGGCAAAACTATTAAATCAGGTACTATATTGGTATATGATATTAACGGAATTACCGTTAATTGCAAAATTAATAACGGAATAAATAAAATTAACGGAAAGAGAAAGTTTTTTATCATTTTTTAACCTTCCCTACTTTCAATTTGGTAATTAGTGAATCTTGAATAATCGGATATACAAATGCATAAGAAACCCAATCTAAATTTACAAATGGTTCTACTACTATTATATAACCAATTCCGTTATTGTTTGGTTCTTTGCTTTTTACAATCCCTATAGGAATATTCGGCGGAGCAACCGTACTAAAATCGCTTGTTACTATTCTATCTCCGATATATACACTATCAGCACCTTGAATATTGCTCATTACCATTTTTTCACCGTTCCAGCTAATAATTCCGTCTATTCCGGTTCTTTGATCTTTTGCAGCTATTTTAAATGATGTATTATTAATATGTTTAACAAGCGAATAATTAGTATTAGAAAATTGAACAACACCGATTAAACCTTTATCATTTAATACGGGCATACCTTTATCTATCCCTTCATTTTTGCCTATACTAATTATTAAATTACCTTGAGCACTATTAACTAATTTTGAAATTACTTTTGCACGTTTTAAATAAACTTTCGAAGTATCTTGAAGTTTTAAAAAGCTTTTAAGCTCCATATTTTGAATAGCATAACTCCTTAATAAGTTATTTTCAAGCATTAATTCTGCATTACGCCGTTGTAGTTCGTAAACATCATATTTTTCCAGAAAAACAGAGTAAATTTGCGTAAATGCCGAATTAAAAGGAGCAAAAATAGTAAAAAAATACCCTCTCAGGGTATTCATTTGTTCGGTTTTATTAAATGAAAGTATTAATAAACTAACAAACAACAAAAAACTTAGAAGAAAATACTCCTTAAAATCATTATAAAACTTTATAAAATATTTAAGCATTAATAAGTACGTTTTCTAATAAATACTTTTGAATATTTGTTAATATTTTCAATCGATCTTCCGGTACCTCTAACTACTGCCGTCAAAGGATCATCTGCTACATGAACCGGAAGCTTTGTTTCCATTCTAATTCTTTCGTCCAATCCTTTTAACAAAGCACCGCCGCCGCTAAGCATAATTCCGCGTTCAACTAAGTCAGATGATAACTCTGCAGGTGTTCTTTCTAAAGTTTGTTTAACTGCTTCCACTATCTGGTTAACGTTTTCGTTTAACGATTCTCGTATTTCAACACTGCTAACTTCAGCAGTTTTTGGAATACCACCTACTAAATCGCGTCCTTTTACTTGAATAGTCATTTCTTCACGCAACGGAACAGCACTTCCTACTTCACATTTAATTATTTCGCTGGTTCTTTCACCAATTAGCAAATTGTAATTTTTCTTAAAGAATTGCATAATGGCATTATTCATTTCATCCCCGGCAATTCTTATTGATTCTTCGTGAACAATTCCGGATAAAGCTATTACTGCAATTTCAGTTGTTCCGCCGCCAATATCAACAATCATGTTGCCGACAGGTGCTTCAACATCTAATCCTACTCCTATAGCAGCAGCCATCGGTTCGGCAATTAAATGTACTTCTTTTGCACCTGCATGTTCGGCTGCATCTCTAACAGCTCTTTTTTCAACTTCTGTAACACCGCTTGGTACGGCAATTACTATTCTTTTAGTTGAAAATGCACCTGTACTAACTTTTCTTATAAAAGCTTTTATCATAGCTTCGGCTATTTCAAAATCTGCAATAACTCCGTCTCGCATAGGTCTAACAACGCGTATCTCTTTATGTTCTCTACCCTGCATCTCTTTTGCTTGATTTCCGATAGCTATAATTTTTTTTGTGGAACGTTCAAATGCTACAATTGATGGCTCATTTAGAACTATCCCTTTTCCTTTTACATAAACTAATGTATTTGCCGTGCCTAAATCTATTGCAATATCGTTTGAAAATAGGCTGAAAATTCCCATATTTCCTCTTAGTGTTTAAAATTTCTGATACTTGTAAAATACATACTAATATTGTGTTTATTTGCTGCTTCAATCACTGCGCTATCACGAACCGAACCCCCGGGTTGTATTACAGTATTAATCCCCGCATTAATTATTTCTTCTAATCCGTCAGCAAACGGAAAAAATGCATCTGAAGCAGCAACCGCACCTTCTAAATTATGATTGTGTTCTTTGGCTTTCATAACTGCAATTTTTGCAGAATCAACCCTACTCATTTGACCGGCACCAACCCCAACTATTTTCCCGCCTTTTGCATAAACAATTGCATTAGATTTTACGTGTTTACATATTACCCATGCCAATTCTAAGTCTTTTAATTGTTCTTTATCGCATTCTTTTTCGGTTACAAGTTTCAACTCCAACTTATTAAACTCGGAATTATCCGAATCTTGTACTAACAATCCCCCAACAACATTTTTAATAATATTTTTTTCCTTAACAAACTCTAAAATTCTTAAAATTCTTCTATTTTTCTTCTTCTTAAGTTCCTCAATAGCATCATCAGTAAAATCCGGGGCTACAACAATTTCCAAAAATATCTCATTAAGTTTTTTTGCAGTCTCTAAATTTACGGTATCATTAAAAGCAACAATCCCGCCAAAAGAAGAAACCGGATCTGTAGATAGTGCTTTAATATATGCAGTAAAAACATCATCGGCAATTGCTGCCCCGCACGGATTTGTATGTTTTATAATTGCACAACTAATTTTAGGTAAATCATGTATTAGTTCTACTGCAGCATTTAGATCTACAATATTATTGTATGATAAATCTTTACCATGTAAAAACTCAAAATGCTTATCAAAACTGCCAAAAAAGTAGCCTTTTTGATGAGGGTTTTCTCCATAGCGTAATTCTTCGTAAATAGGATAATTTAGCCGAATATGAGTTCTTTCCAATTCAAATTCTTTTTCAAAGTAATTTGAAATAACAGTATCATAATACGCAGTATGCGAAAATGCAGCTACGGCAAGCTTTTGTCTATAGTTCAAATCAATATTTCCTGAACTAAGTTTCTCTATAAAAAGATCATATTGGTTTGGGTTTGTTAAAATTGATACATATTTATAATTTTTTGCAGCCGCACGTATTAAACTTGGTCCGCCAATATCAATATTTTCTACTTTTGTTTCTAAGTCTATATCATCTCTTACTGCAACTTGAGGAAACGGATATAAATTTACAACAACAACATCTATCTGTTCAATATTATTTTCTTCAGCTTGTTTATGGTCAAGTGAGTTGTCAGGTCTTTGTAATATGCCCCCAAATATTTTAGGTTGCAATGTTTTTACTCTCCCGTCAAAAATTTCGGGAAAACCGGTAAATTCGCTTACTTCAGTACAATTAATATTGTTTTCAAAAAGTAATTTTGCGGTTTTACCGGTGGCTAATATTCTATAACCAAAATCATTTAGCTTTTTACAAAGCTCAACAATATTAGTTTTATCTGAAACACTTACCAATGCATTTTTAATATTACTCATACCGGGTCTCATTTTATATATACTCTGTTGTTTACAATTTTTACTCGACCTAAAGCAAAATACTCTACAACTTCGGGCAATAATTTATGCTCTATTCTTAATACTCTTTCTGCAATTTCTTCCGGAGATTCAACATTAGTAATATTTACGGTTTTTTGCGAAATAATTAATCCTTCGTCATATTTTTCATTAACAAAATGAATCGTGACACCCGAAACTTGACAAGATTTTAAAAATACGGCTTTATGTACATTAATACCGTACATTCCCGCACCGCCAAAAGAAGGTAAAAGTGCCGGATGAATGTTAATTATTTTATTTTCAAATGATTTAATAAATAAATTTGGAATTTTTTTAAGAAAACCCGCAAGCACAATTAAATCAACTTCTAAATCTTTTATTAAATCGGCAAGTTTTATATATTCGTCTTCAACTTTATTTGATTTATAATTCAATATAAAAGTCGAAATTTCGTAATCTTCGGCAATTTTTAATCCGGCTGCATCTTTTTTGTCAGAAACCACAAGACATATTTCAACTAATTCCTTTTTTAAAGAGAAATACTTAATTAAGGATTTAAGGTTAGAACCTCGTCCTGAAATAAAAACAGCAATTTTAAACATATTACAATTTATTAAAATTTAAATTTAAATAAATTTTAGAATTTATTCAATCCTAAAACATTTATAACTTTCTTCTTAGTCCGTTAATTTGCGAAGAAAATTTATCTTTAAAATAATAGTCATTATTATCTTCTGCGTTCTTTAAGTTCTTTAAAGCTTCGGTTTTCTTACCGCTAAAAATTAAAACTTCGGCATTTAGGATATGAAAATACGCTACTCCCCATTTTTCTCTATCAAACTGTTTTACAGAAATTGAGTTTAACACATCTAAAGCTTTCTTATAATCTTTTAATTTAATATAACCTTCTGCTAAATACAGATCAGCTATTTGTTTAAATTCTTTATCCTTAATATTTTCAGAATTATTTTTTACGTAGTTAATAAGTGAATCGTATTCGGCTGATTCAAGGTAGTTATCCGCAATTGTTAACAGTCTTCTATCTTTACTCCAACCATACTCTTTTATCTTTTTTCCTTCTTGTTGTGCATAAATGTCATCTTGTATATCATCATTGCCGGAATTTGACATTGCAATCAATTTTTTAGCTTTTTCATCATTATCATTCATTAAATAGCAGAACGAAAGTCTGTAGTAAGCAATTCCGGAATAATCCGTAATTTTTGTAGTTTCTAAAAACTTTTCGTAGTTACGAATTGCTTTAGTAAAATTATTTTTTCTAAAATATATATCTCCCATCAAAAAATGAGCAAATGCCGTTGTTTGCTTGAATTTAGGATTATTTAAAGAAATAACTTTGTTTAATAACCTTTCTGCTGCAGAAAGATTTCTGTTTAACATTTGAGTTATTGCGCATTGGTATAAAAACAGAGTATTATTTGGGTATTTGCTTATAATGTTATTTAACAACATAGCTGAACTATCATAATCGGCTAAATAGTCAGCATATATTTTACCTAAATGAAATGCTCCTTCTATTTTAGAATCTGTTCCTTTTTTAAAGGCTAATTGAATATTTTTTAATCCTTTTTCTTTATCAGCCGTTAGTCCTGTCATACTAACAGCCCACTTAAAAACAGGCGGAATAAAATCTAATGCGTACTGAAAAACTCCTATTCCGAGTCTGGCATCATAAAAGTTACGATTTTCATCAAGAACTTCGTTAAAATAATCGACTGAACTTTTTGTCGATAAAAATGCCTGTAAATTATCCCCTTTATTCATTAAAGCCATTGCTTTAAACATGTATGCTTTACCAAGAAGATATTTTATTTCATATTTATCCTTTTCGCTATTAAGTTTCACTTTCAATTTTTCAATGCTTTGTTCAATTAGTTTTGAAAAATCATCATATTCTTTTTCTTCTTTACTACCTAAATAGCTCCACATGTAATTTTGTGCTAAATATAAATAACCTTCGGGTTCTTCGGGATTCTCTTTAATATACTTTTGAAAAACTCTTTCAGATTCGTCAAAATTAAAATTATAAGATAACTCAATTCCTTTTTTTATTGTACTCTTTTTATCTAATGAATAAACAAAATTAAAAGCGATCAGTAAAAACAAAATTAACTTTTTCAATTTTCTTTTCCTTGTTTTGAATAATTAATGGCTGCTTTAATAAATTCTCTAAATAACGGATGAGCTTTTACAGCCCTTGACTTTAATTCCGGATGAAACTGGCAACCTAAAAACCATGGGTGGTCTCTAAGTTCAATAATTTCAACTAAATTACCGTCCGGTGATAGCCCGCTTAACAAAACTCCGTTATCTTCAAATATTTCTCTATATTTGTTATTAAATTCGTATCTATGTCTATGCCTTTCGGATATCTCAGTTTCTTGATAGGCATTGAATGCTAATGAATCTTTTTTAATTATACAGGGATAAGCTCCTAAGCGCATAGTTCCCCCTTTCTTACTAACTTTTTTTTGCGTTTCCATTAAGTCAATAATACTGTACTTATTTTTAACAAATTCAGAACTATTAGCACTTTTTATACCGCAAACATTCCTTGCTATTTCAATTGCGGCTAATTGCATTCCCAAACAAATACCTAAAAATGGTATTTTATTAGTTCTTGCATAATTAATTGCAGCAATTTTTCCTTCAATACCTCTATTTCCAAATCCTCCCGGTACTAATATTCCGTCAAATCCGTTTAATAAAGTAACAGCTGATTTATTATTAATATCTTCGGCTCTAATAAAAACATATTCAACTTTTGCTATATTTTCTGCACCTGCATGAACAAATGCTTCAGTAATACTTTTATATGCATCTTGAACTTCAGTATATTTTCCGCAAACTGCTATTTTAACTTTTACTTTAGGATTTTTTATTTTTTCAACAAATTGCGTCCAATCATCTATTTTAATATTTATATCGGGAAGTTTTAAATATTTTAAAACTAATCTATCAAATTTTTGTTTTAATAAAACTAAAGGAACTTCATAAATAGTTTTACAGTCATACGCAGAAATTACTGCTTTATTGTTAACGTTGCAAAAGGATGCAATTTTATGTTTAATTTCTTCATCAAGCGGATGCTCGCTTCTGCAAACTAAAATTTGAGGTTGAATCCCTAATTCCAACAGATTTTTAACACTATGCTGGGTTGGTTTAGTTTTCATCTCACCGGCAGAAGTTATATACGGAACAAGTGTTACATGTATGCTTAAACTATTCTTTTTGCCTAAATCAGACATTAATTGTCTAATTGATTCCATGAACGGTAAGCTTTCGATATCGCCTACGGTTCCTCCTATTTCAGTAATAATAATATCATATTTACCGCTTTCGCCCAATAATTTCATCCTGCGTTTTATTTCGTCTGTAATATGAGGTATTACTTGAACAGTTGCTCCTAAATAATCGCCCCTTCTTTCCTTTGAAATTACTTCATCATATACTTGACCGGTAGTAGTATTATTTGCTCTGGACATATTTACATCCAAAAAGCGCTCGTAATGTCCTAAATCTAAGTCGGTTTCTGCACCATCGTCGGTTACATAAACTTCACCGTGTTGAAACGGATTCATAGTTCCGGGATCTACATTAATATAAGGATCAAACTTTTGGATAGTTACACTGTACCCTCGTTGCTTTAATAATAATCCTAATGCCGATGCTGTTATACCTTTCCCAAGTGAAGAAACCACTCCCCCTGTTACAAAAATATACTTTACCTTTTTATGAAAATCCATGTCATAATTTAAATTATTGGAAATTTAAAGATAACTAAATTTTTTCTTAATTTACATAGGTAAGTATTAATTTCTCAATTGATTTGTTATTTTTTACCGCCTCGGTATCTTCTTCCCTTTTTTTTATTCTTATCGAAGTTAGTAGAATCTTTTATCTCTTTTCCAAATCTATGGCGATATCTATATTTTTTATGAAATTGCGGATCTAATTTATCAGGTATTCCGTCTCCGTCTATATCAGGAGCAATATCATTAATGCCGTCCCCGTTTTTATCTATAAAACGAAGATAAGGCGTACACCGGTGCAAACTATCCGATATTGTACCTTTAACTTTTAAAGAATCCGATTTTATGGTTTGTGCTTCAACCATTTCAAATCGACAAAAAATTACACTTATTATAAAAACTATTTTTTTCATAAACATAATAATACAAAATTTACGCCAAAAAATTTAGCCTTAAATTTAACAAATTTATTTCAAATTTATATTTTACCAAGTTTTTATTACTGTTTAAGTCGAATTATTCGACTCACATGTCGAATTTAATTTAAATAAAATAAATAATAGGAGCTTAATTAAGGGAATGATCTTAAGTTTTTTATATAAAATAATCAATGCTTCTTATTAAAATGAAATTTTAATATAGCCACATAGCATATTAAATATCAATTTTTTAAAGATTTTTGATATATCTAAAATAGAAAAATTTAATAGAATTCAAAAATCAACAATTTTTCAACTTTTAACTTGTGGCACACAAATTGTCACATCTGAATTGAAACTTTATTAAACATATACAGGAGTTAAAAATGAAAAAATCAATTTTTGCTTTATTAGCACTCACATTAATTTTCGCTTCAATTTCAGATATATCTGCTCAATACGGTAGAAGAAATAATAAAAATTGGAACGGAAGAGGCGGTTATTGTTACAATAACAACGGACCTTTATATGATTTAAAAACTGAGACTACAGTAAAAGGAACAGTAGAATCATATGAACTGCTTAGAGGAAATGGTTATAGAGGAGGCTTAGTATTAAATGTAAAAACTACCGAAGGAAATGTTAATGTTCACTTAGGACCTACATGGTATTTAGACGATGTTAAACTTGATATTAACAAAGGCGACAAATTAGAAATTTTTGGTTCTAAAGTTACAGTGGATAACAATACGTTTGTTATAGCTTCTAAAGTAAAACAGAACGGAACTGATTTTCAATTAAGGGACAAATACGGGTTCCCTAAATGGGCTGGTAATAGAAGAGGCAATCGTAATTAATTAATAATGGGGATAAAATTTATTCAATTTTATCCCCAATTTTTATTAAATTAATTAATTTCTTTAATAATAATGGGAATAATAATGAAGCAAACTTTGTACTTTTTAATTGTATTGTTTAATTGTAGCATTTTTGCACAATGGCAAACCGAATGGTCAAGCAATAATTTATCTAATAGTTATGTATCCGGTTGGATAAATTTTCAACAAAACGGGGATAAATGGTCAAAAAGACCTTATTACATTGATGTTAACAAATTTTATATTATGGAAGACTTTTACTCAAGTGTTACTAAATACACTTACACTTTTACTCAAGCTGAAAAAGACGCCGGATATTTACTTTATTCGTTTGCAACCGATTTAACAGGTGACGGTATAACAGAGTTTTATGTGCTCTCGTCCTATGGTACAGCTTCCCCTTATAGACAAGGAGTAAAAATAATTGACATAGCTAATAATAAAATTTTATTGGAGTTAAACGATGCTGCTTCATATTATTCATCTCCGACTATTTGGGATGTAGATGATGACGGAATTCTTGAATGCTTAATTTCAAAATTTAATTACCCAAACTTTACGATAAATAACTTAATTTCGTATAATACAGGTATTAGCACATCAATTAACGAACAAAATATTGAAAAAGTAGAGTTTAATTTAAAGCAGAACTTCCCAAACCCCTTTAATCCCCAGACTAATATTGAATTTGATTTAAAAAACGATAGTGATGTAAATTTAAAAATTTACGATGTTAACGGAAAAGAAGTAAATACATTGTTAAATGACAACTTAAATTCCGGAACTCATAAACTTATCTGGAACGGAACGGATAAAAACAATACAAAAGTAGCTTCAGGAGTTTATTTCTATCAATTAAATGTTAATGGTTATAGCAATACTAAAAAAATGATTTATTTAAAGTGAGAAAATTTATGAAAAACTTAAAAATTCCTTCAAACATTGCAATTAGCGATAGTGGTTTTATTTTTCACCCTTCCACCGGTGAAACTTTTACTGTCAACGCAATAGGAAGCGAAATTATTCATCTACTTAAAGACGATTTAAGTTTTGATGAAATATGCAGCCATATTGCTTTAGAGTACGAAATTGATGAAAAAACTGTAAATAAAGATTTAAGTGACTACTTAAATCAATTAAAAAACTTAAACATACTAAAAGAAATATGAGAATTGCAGTAACCGGATTAAATAATGTTGATAGCCCGGGACCAGGTGTTCCCGTAATACGTGGGCTAAGAGAATCCAATATCCCCGATTTAAAGATAATTGGTTTAATTTATGATACTTTAGAACCGGGTCCCCATATGGAAGGTGTAGCCGATAAAAGTTATATCATCCCTTACCCTTCTGCAGGATTGGAGAACTTGTTACATAGAATTAAATTTATTTACGAAAAAGAAAAAATTGATATTATTATTCCTACTTTAGATTCAGAACTTTACGGATTTATTAAAATTGCACCCGAATTACATAGAATGGGTATTAAACTCTATCTACCCGAATTAGATCAATTAAATTTACGTGCAAAAGATAAACTAAAAGAGTTTTGTGATATTCACGGATTTAAAGCTCCGTCTAATTTTCTTGCTAATTCAATTCAAGATTTGCACGAAATTCCGAATAAAATTAAATACCCTGCCGTTATTAAAGGTATATTTTATGATGCATATATTGCCCATAATTTTGACGAAGCCGTTACTGCTTTTAATAAAATACGATTTAAATGGGGTTTGCCGATAATTATTCAAGAATTTATCGGAGGTGACGAATATAATGTTGTTGCCGTAGGAAACGGAACCGGCGAAACTATTGGAGCTGTTCCTATGAAAAAGTTGTATATAACTGATAAAGGAAAAGGTTGGGCAGGTATTACTTTAGATGACGAAAGTTTATTAAATTTATCAAAAAATATTATTAATAAATTGCAGTGGAAAAGCGGTTTAGAGTTGGAATTTGTTAAAGAAAAAAATTCCGAAGAATTTTATTTGCTCGAAATCAATCCCAGATTACCTGCTTGGGTTTACCTTGCTGTAGCAGCAGGACAGAATTTACCTTTTATGTTGGCAGAGCTTGCCGAAGGAAAAAATGTTAAACCGTATAAAGATTATGAAGTCGGTAAAATTTTTATCCGTTATTCGTGGGATTTAATTACTGATATTAAACAATTTGAAAAATTCACTATTAATGGGGAATTATAAGATGAGGAAATTATATGAAAGACCGGTAATAACAAAACACTACTCCGGTTTTATGAACAAATTTGGGAGCGCACCCGTTTCACAATATAAATCTGATATTGAAGGTGTACAAATTAAAGATTTAGCTACTGAGTATGGATCACCTCTTTTCGTGCTTTCAGAAAAAAAAATAAGAGATAATCAAAGAAAAGCATATAGAGTATTTAATACACGTTATCCTAAAGTTCAATTTGCATGGTCATATAAAACAAATTATTTACAAGCCGTTTGTAATATATTTCACCAAGAAGGTTCTTGGGCAGAAGTTGTTAGCGAATTTGAATACGATAAAGCAATTAAAGCAGGTATTAACGGAAGGAATATTATTTTTAACGGTCCGTCAAAATCTAAAGAAGCTTTAATTAAAGCTATTCAAAATAAAAGTAAAATACATATTGATCATTTTGATGAGTTGTATTTGATTATCGAGATTGTTAACGAATTAAATATAAAGGCAGATGTTGCTATTAGAGTAAACATGGATACCGGAATTTATCCAAAATGGGATAGATTTGGTTTTAATTACGAAAACGGCGAAGCTCTTGAAGCTTTAAGAAGAATAATAAGAGTAAAAAATTTAAATTTAATAGGTTTGCATACGCATATCGGAACATACATAATGAATACGGATGCTTATAAAATTGCCGTAACAAAACTTGTGGATTTAGCAAACTATTTACGTAACGAACACGGAATATTGGTTGATTATATTGATGTAGGCGGCGGTCTTCCTTCCAACAATACATTAAAAGGACAATACTTACCGGCTGAAGAATTATTGCCGTCTATTGAGCAATATGCAGATGCAATAACTTCTCCGTTATATGCAATGAAGCTTTCTAACGATGATATGCCTACTTTAATACTTGAAAGCGGAAGAGCACTTATAGATGATGCAGGATATTTAATTACGACAGTTCTGGCAAATAAACGCCTTTCGGATGGTAGAAGGGCAATTATTATTGATGCCGGCGTTAATATCCTGTTTACAAGTTTTTGGTATAAACATAAAGTTATTCCGGCACAACCCACACCTCAATTTACAGAAAATTCTACTATTTATGGTCCGTTATGTATGAACATTGACTGCATTAGAGAAGAAATATTATTCCCTTCGGTAAAAGTTGGTGAAAATTTAGTAATTCATAATGTCGGGGCTTACAATATGACTCAATGGATGCAGTTTATTACTTATAGACCATCGGTTGTAATGATTGCCGAAGACGGGAAAGTTGAACTATTGCGTAAAACCGAGACAATAAATTCAATAGATGAACTTGAAATAATACCTGAAAAATTAAAACTCAATTAGGTCTAAAATTGAAAAATAAAATTGATTTTATATTAGATTCAATCTTTTTTAGCTATGCTCAAATTTTATTTAGCAATAGAAGATATATCGGAGCCGTTGCCCTGTTAGTTACCTTTTTTAATCCGCTATTCGGGGCTTTCGGCTTAGCCGGATTATTAATCTCCAATACTACGGCTTTATTACTAAAATTTGATAGAGAAAAAATAAAAACAGGATTTTACGGTTTTAACGGAATTCTTTTCGGAATTGCAGTTCCTTATTATTTTGAGATTACTTATCAAATTATACTTTTGTTCATTATTTTCGGTATAATTAATTTTTTTATAACAGCTATTCTTGAGCATTACTTAGCAACTGCTTTTAATTTGCCCGGATTAAGTTTACCCTTTATTATAACCTTGTATATATTCTTAGTATTTATATCAAATTACAATGCTATATT
>CALGLM010000414.1 GCA_937930275.1 uncultured Ignavibacteria bacterium | reverse complement strand
TTTAACAAAAATGTACCGGATAATGTAGTTGCAGATTTTCAAAATGAAATTGATAGACTTAAAGCAGACGGAACAATTAACAAACTTTACTTGCAATATTTGCAGCAATTAAACCCGCCTGCGGTTTTGCAAGTTTACACAGAACAATATCCCCCATTAACATTTAGAAGCGGTATGGGTGAAATTACCGGCTTTGGGACAGATATTGTGAACGAGATTATGAAACGAAATAAAACAATTTACCCTATAAATTTAACTTTATGGAGTAATGCGTTGGCGATGATTATGAATAATCCAAATTTTTGTCTTTTTACTATGGAAAGAATCACTTCAAGAGAAAATTTATTTAATTGGGTTGGTCCTTTAGGCTCAAATAAAACTTATTTTTACGTTAAAAACGGATCCGGTATTAATATTGTTTCGTTAGAATATGCAAAAACACTATCAAAAATAGGAACTGTAACTTCCTGGTTTAGTGATTCTTATTTAAGGGAGTTAGGTTTTACAAATCTTGAATCGGATTCAGATCCGATAGTTATGGTAAATAAGTTAATGAACGGCGAAGTTGATGCATTTGTTTGTTCGGCAATTACATTTCCTGATATATTAAAAAATGCAGGTTACGATATCGCTCAAGTTAATGCAGCATATGAATTAATGTCAACTGATTATTATATTGCATTTTCCAAAAATACTTCTCAAGCAATTGTGAACAAATGGCAAACAACTTTGGATAATATTAAACATGACGGCACTTATAATGAAATTTACAATAAATGGTTTAAATAAAACAAATAATTAATTCGTTTTCATAATCCTCGTTGATATTTTATTAACGGGGATTTTTTTAAAGAAGTTTTATATATTTGGCTTTTAGAATTCAAAATGATTTTAAGTAACCAATTTAATTGATATTTAATTTAATCTCTTTTTTATCTTGAATAAAATATTGAGTATAGTTACATTTAGAATATAAAAATTAAAAGCTAAAGGAAGATGCTAAAGAAAATTATTATTTTATTGTTTGTTTATGTTACTATATACTCCCAATCTGAGCTAAAGGATAGAATTGATAAGTTAATAAGTAAAATTCCGAGGGGTACAATAGCCGCAATAGAAATTATTGACGCAAATACAGGTGAATCAATTTATGAAAACGAAGCAACAACTCATGTAATTCCCGCGAGCAATGCTAAATTGTTTTCAACGGCAACGGCACTTAGCATTATGGGTGTAAATTATGAATTTGAAACAAGAATTTTAACAGAAGATAAAAATATAGCAGATAATACTATTGACGGCAATTTGTATTTACAGGGATTGGGAAATAGTTTGTTCAGCGAAAAAGATTTAGATGACTTTGTAAGCGAGTTGAAAAGGTTAAATATTTCCGAAATAAAAGGGGATATAATAGGGGACGATTCAATTTGGGATAATAATTATTTTAGACAAGATTGGATAGAAGGGGAAACGGCTAATGTATTTGTGCCGGCAGTATCGGCTATTGTGCTTAATCGTAATATGCTTACAGTTAATATTTCGGGAAGCAGTAAAGTAAAAGGAAGGGCTATAGTAAGTTTAAATACTGAAAATGAATTTATAGACATTCAAAATAGCTGTTTAACAGTAAAAAGAAAAGGGACACCAAGTGCAGTATTAAACTTTAGCTCGGGCAGATTTACTTTGGATGTGACCGGAAGAATAGGAAGAAATGTTAATAAAAGTATAACTGTTAAAATTAAAAATCCCGCAATTTACGCCGCCTCTGTGCTTTATACAAAAATAAAGAATGCAGGTATTACGGTTCTTGGTTTGCCAAAAGAAAGTATTACGGTAAATAATGCGGTCACTATTAAAAAATGCGTTTTACCTTTGGTTAATGTTGTTAATTTGGTTAATAAACGAAGCGATAATTTTTTAGCCGAGTGTTTATTTAAATCAATAGGCGCTTATACTACCTTAAAACAAGGGAATGCGTTTTACAGTACTCAAGCAATTAACCAATTTATAAATAATCAAAATATTTATAATGATGAAGTGGAAATTGTTGACGGTTCGGGCATTTCGAGATCAAACAATGTAACCGTAAAAACAATGGCACAATTGCTTTATAATATTTACAGCGATAAAAAAATATTTGATATCTATAAAAGTTCGTTAGCAGTTTCCGGACTTGAAGGCACTTTACGCCGCAGAATGAAAAATGGTTACGAAGGCAAATTTTACGGTAAGACCGGAACGCTAAACGGAGTTTCTTCGTTAACCGGTTATTATGAACCGGAAGAAGGACGTTTTTATATTGTAAGCATGGTCTTTCAGTTTGGTAAAAAAGACCATAGTTATTATAAGGATATTCAAGATAAAATTGTAGAAAGCATCTATTAGGAATGTTAAATGTTGAGTGTTAAATAATTGATGTAATTAAAAAAAAATAGTCAAGTTGTTAAATTGTTATTTTAACAATATAAAAAGCAAATCAAATCGTTTTTTGTTTTTTTTATACAATTTATTGCATTAACACTAATGAGCTTTATAAGTTTTAACTATTACAAAAAATACTTAAAAATAATTTGCAAATAAACAAAAAAAAACTTACATTTAATTCTTAAATTTTTTCCTATTTCGCCCTTTAAAGGGCGTTTTTTGTATATGGATATTGAAAAAAAGAAATTAGAGCAAAGTTTACGTGAATTAGTCGAAAATAACGGCTATTTACTAATAGACTTGGCAATATTAAACCGAAAAGGGGGAAAAGTTATCGAAGTTTATGTAGATAACGAATTGGGTATAACGGTTGATGATTGTGCCAAGTTAAGTCGTATTTTAAACGACAACTTAGAAAGTTTAGGTTTAATAGATTTAGTAAACCGATTAGATGTTTCATCCCCCGGATTAGAAAGGGATTTGAAATATATACAACAATATAAAAAGCATATTAATCGTTGGTTTAAAGTTAAATATGCCGAGCCCGAATCCGTTAAAGAAAAAGAAATGAAACTAATATCAATTGAAAATGAAGTTTTAACTTTTGAAAAAGACGGGAAAGAAATGAAGTTAAATTATAACGATATAAAACAAGCCAAAGTAATAATAAGAATCTGATATCGGAGGATTAACACAAATGAATCTTGAGATTGTAGAAGCATTTTCACTAATGGTGAAAGAAAAAGGTATAGATAAAGACGTATTTGCAAGCATTATTGAAGAAATTTTCGGCATGCTTGTAAAAAAGAAATACGGCACAGACGCTCGCTTTGAAGTAATTTTTAATATGGATAAGGGCGATATCGAAATATTTTTGGAACGTACCATTGTTGATGAAGTGGAAAATCCTGCTGTTGAAATTAGCATTGACGAAGTAAATGCTAAAGGAAACGAAGACGAATTGGAAGTAGGTGATGATTTCGTTGAAAAAATCGGTTTAGAATCGTTTGAAAGACGTTTAATTAGTACTGCAAAACAAAATTTGGCTCAAAGAATTCGCGATATCGAAAAAGATATTATTTACAACGAATATGTCGAAATGGTGGGTGAAATAGTTGTAGGTGATATTTATCAGGTCAATAAAAGCGATATTCTTGTTAATCATAATAAAAACGAATTATTATTACCACGTGGCGAACAGATTCCGAAAGAAAAATACCGTAAAGGTGCTACATTACGAGCAGTTGTTAAAGAAGTAAAAAGAGGACACAACAATAACAATCCGGTTGTAGTTATTTCTCGAGCAGATAATTTATTTTTACGTAGATTGTTTGAAATAGAAATACCCGAAATATATGACGGTTTAATTGAAATTAAAAAAATTGCTCGCGAACCAGGCGAAAAGGCAAAAGTATCGGTAGAAAGCAGAGACCCAAGAATTGATGCGGTCGGTGCTTGTGTTGGTATGAAAGGGGTTAGAATACATGCAATTGTACGCGAGTTGAATAACGAACAGATAGATGTTATTAATCATACGGATGATCCTGTTCAATTAATTCAGCGTGCATTAGCTCCCGCAAAATTAAAACAAGTTAACATAGATAGCAAAAAGAAAAAATGCACTGTTTGGGCAGATAGCGACCAAGTATCGCTAATTGTAGGAAGAAGCGGGGTAAATATTAGGTTGGCAATGAAATTAACCGGTTACGATATAGAAGTTATCCGAGAACAAAAACAGCTTGATGAATATGATGAAGATATCGAATTGTTTGATTTAAGAGACGAATTAGGTTCCGATATAGTTGATACTTTAATTAATAATCGTTATGATACCGCATTAGAAGTATTAGCAGTATCACCCGAAAAATTAGCTAAAGATGCAAAATTATCGGTAGAAAAAGCCAGAGAAATTATTGAAATAATAAAAAATCAGTTTGAAGATGAAGAATAAAATTAAAAAGTTTTTAACAAGGTGACTAAAGATTATGTCAGAAGAAATGACGCAAAAAAAAGAAAAAATAAGATTATATAAGTTCGCATCGGAATATAACATATCTACCGAAACTTTAATGAGTTTTTTAAAGGAAAAAGGATATGAAATAAAAACACATCAATCTCCGTTAACCGAACCTATGATAAATGATATTATGGCAAAATTCAAAAAAGAAATTGAAAAAGCCGAAAAACATAATCAAAAGGTGAGCGAATTTAATAAAAAACGGGGTGAAGCTGTTGACGAAGTTGTAAGACCTGTTATTAGCGAGCAGGTAGAACGCGTATATCAAGAGCTAAAACAGGATATAGTAGAAAAACAACAAGTTATTTTTGATGACGAACCTATGTTGTTTGAAGAACCTAAAACTGCAAAAGTTGTTGAAGAACCGAAATCGGAAGAAAAAGCCGAAACAACAACAGAATTATCCGAAGTTAAGGAAGAAGCAAAAGCACCTGTTATTACAGAAACACCAGTTGTTGCCGAAGAAACACCTGTTGAAGTTTTCGAGGACAAAAAAGTTGAACCGGTTGTTGAAAATAACGAAATAGAACAACCTGAAGTAGTTGTATCTGATGT